>JADGHN010000111.1 GCA_019683875.1 Clostridia bacterium | reverse complement strand
GGGCAGCGGGCCGCCCCTGCAGGGGACGGCCGGTCGCCGGGGGAAATACACGGACGATCTCGAACGGGGTTTGGGGGGAACGCCGATCAAGTCCGCGGCTTTCGCCTATCACCGGGTCCGCAGCGCGGAAGAGGCGCGGGACTGCCTCGCGCGGTACGGCGGCGAAGCGAAGGTGCTCGCCGGCGGGCAGAGCCTCGTGCCCATGCTGCACATGCGGCTCGTGCGGCCGGCGGCGCTCGTGGACATCAACCGGGCCGAGGGGCTCGACCGCGTCGAGTTTCCGCCGGAGGAGGACGTCGTCGTCATCGGGGCCGCCGTCCGCCACGCGGACGTCCTGCGCCACGCGGCGCTGGGCCGGCGCCTGCCGATCTTGCGAGAGGCGCTCGCGCTCGTCGGCCACCCGGCGATCCGCAACCGCGGCACGCCCGTGGGCAGCGTCTGCCACGCCGATCCGGCGGCGGAGATGCCGGCCGTCCTGGCCCTGCTCGGCGGCGAAGTGGAGGCCCTCGGCGCGGAGGGGCGCTACCGGATTCCGGCGGACGCGTTCTTCCTCACATACTTCACCACGGCGCTGCCGCCTGAGGACGTGGCCGTGGCCGTGCGGCTGCCGCTGCCGTCGCCGCACACGGGCCAGGCGTTCGCGGAGGTCGCGCGCCGCGAGGGCGACTTCGCGCTCGTGGGGGCGGGCGCCTCGGTGCGCCTGGACGAGGATGGGCGCGTGGCGGAGGCGCGCCTCGTGTTCTGCGGCGTGGGCGACACGCCCGTGCGCGCGTACGAGGTCGAGGCGGAGCTGGCCGGCGTGCGGCCTTCGGCAGGCACCTGGGAAGAGGCGGGCGCCGCTGCGGCGGACCGGCTTCAACCGGAGGGCGACGTGCACGCCTCGGCCGCATACCGCCGGGAGGTGGCCGCGCGGCTCGCGGCGCGGGTGCTGGCCGCGGCGTTCCGTCGCGCGAGGGAAGGGCCGGACGCCGCGGAGGTGGCGGGGCCGAACGCCGCGGATGGCGGCGCGTCGCCAGCCGGCCGCAACGACGCGCCGGATCATCGAGGAGGCTTGCCGGAATGAGCGAGGCGGCCGTGCGCCCGGAAGAGGCGCTGTACGAAGTGGACGTGGTCGTGAACGGCGTCCGGTACGTGCGGCAGGTGGAGGCGCGGACCACGCTCGCGGACTTCCTGCGGGAGGAACTCGGCCTGACCGGCACGCACATCGGTTGCGAGCAGGGCGCGTGCGGCGCGTGCACGGTGCTGTTGGACGGGCGCTCGGCGCGCTCGTGCCTCGTCTACGCGGTGCAGGCGGACGGGGCGGATGTCGTCACGGTCGAGGGGCTGGGGGCCCTGGCGCCGCGGGCGCGAAGGGTCACGCTGGACGACGGCCGCGAGGTGGAACTGCATCCCCTGCAGGAGGTGTTCCAGGCGCACCACGCCCTGCAGTGCGGCTACTGCACGCCCGGGTTCCTCATCGCCGCGTTTGAGTTCCTGCGCGACAACCCGCGGCCCACCGAGGCCGAGGTCCGCGCCGCCCTGTCCGGCAACCTCTGCCGGTGCACCGGCTACCAGAACATCGTCGACGCCGTCCTCGACGCCGCCAGGCGCCTGGCGGAAGAGGGCGCGGGGCCGGCTTGAGGCTGCTGGCCGCCGTTCTCGCCGCAGGAGCGGCGCGGCGCTTCGGGGCGGACAAGCTCAGCGCGCGCCTGGCCGGCCGTCCGGTGCTGGCCTGGACGCTGGACGGCGTCCTGCAGGCGGCGCCAGCCTTCCCGCTGGGCGTCGTCGTGGTGGCGGCCCCCGGCCGCGCTCCGGCCGGCGCCCGCGTGCCCGGCGCGGCCATTCCCGTGCGCGTTGTCGAAAACCCGGACGCGGAAGAGGGCATGGCTTCATCCGTGCGCGTCGCGGCGCGCTGCGCCCAGGACCTGCAGGCGGACGGCCTGCTTCTATGCCTCGGCGACATGCCGGCCGCCGGCGGCGGCGTGCTCCGCGCGATCGTCGATGCCTGGGAGCCGGGATGGATCGTCGTGGCGCAGGGCCCCTCCGGACCCACGCCGCCCGCGCTCTTTCCGGCCGCCGACTTTCCCGCGCTCCTGCGCCTCTCCGGCGACCGCGGCGCCCGCGCCGTCTGGGAGGCGGCTCGCTCGCGCACGCGCTTCCTTGAGCTGCCCGGCGAGTGGTGGCGCGACGTCGACCGCCCCGAGGACCTCGCGGCCCTGGAGCGCCTACTGGCTCGATAGGGCGTCCACCGCCTGGGCGAACGCGATGTCCTTCTCCGTCACGCCGCCCTCGCGGTGCGTCGTGAGGATCAGGGTGACCTTGTCGTACTGGATGAGGATGTCCGGGTGGTGGTTGCGCCGGTTGGCGAGCTCCGCCACCTTCGCGACGAATTCCATCGCCTGCGGGAACGACGAGAACGCGAAGCGCTTGCGGATCTCGTCGCCGCCGTCCTCCCAGCCGACGAGGCCCGCCAGCTGGTGCGAGCGCTCTTCAGGAGACAGCACCGGCACGCCGATCGCCCCTTTCCGGATTTTGCCTGCCGTTGTCCACATTGTACCGGAGCATGGCGAGGCCTCCCTGCACAATATGTTGTCGGGGAGGGACTGCCGTGCGGCCTGTCGTCGACGAAGCCGGCGAGACCCGCCGGCCGCGCCCGGCGTTCGTGGTGCTGCCCGGCGGCAGGAGCGCACCGAGCCCGAACGACCGCGACGCAAAGGATATCCCGCGCCCGGAGCGCGTGTTCGCCGAACCCTGGTACTTCACGGGCGGGCGCCCGCTCGGGCCGGACCTGCTGGCCCTTCGCCGCCGCTGGGGCGTCCGCGCCGCGATCTGGCGCCTGTACGCGCGCTGACGGCGGGCGGGCGCAGGATGGCGGCCGCGCGGAGCCGAATCCCCACGCATGGCCCGGAAGCTCGACGCCGTCCTCTTCGACCTGAGCTACACCCTTCTCACGAACGGGCGCAGCGAGGCGTTCCACGCCGCACTGGACCGGGCCGGCGGCGGCCTCGACCTGGGCTCCGTACACGAGCTCTTGTCCCAGGCCGACCGTGAATTCGCCCGCCGCTTTCCCGAACGCGCCGGCGACCCGGTCTACGGTTGGATCGACGACTACACGGAGATTCTCGCCGCCATCGTGGAGCGGCACGCCGGCTGGGAGCCGGGGGCCGCGCGGGAGATGCTCGCGCCGGCGGCGCGGGCCTGGGCCGCCGGCGGCCACGCGTGGCGCCCGTACCCCGACGTCGTCCCCGCCCTGCGGGAACTGCGCGCCCTCGGCGTGCGCCTCGCGGCCGTCTCCAACTGGGGCGCGTCGGGACGCGCCGTCCTGCAGGCGTGCGGCCTCCTCGATCTCTTTGACGCGGTCGTCCTCTCGTCGGAAGTGGGCGTGCAAAAGCCGCATCCGCGGATCTTCGAGCACGCCCTCGGGCTGCTCGGCGCCTCTGCGGAAGGCGCCGTCATGGTGGGCGACGACTACGTCAACGACGTGGCGGGCGCCGCGGGGATCGGGATGCGCGGCATCCTCCTCGACCGCTTCGGGCTCGCGGACCGGGACGCGCCGCCCTGCGCGGTGGCTCGCACCATGCGCGGGGTGGTGATGGCGGCCGCCGACCCGGAGGCGCACCTGCCATCGGCCGTCCCGCGCGCGCGCGGCGGGGGGCCGGTGGCGGCCCGCCCGTCCGCGAGCGTCGTCTTGCTGCGCGACGGACCGCGGGGAGTGGAAGTCCTCATGGGCATCCGCGCGCCGGAGGGCACGATGCCCGACGTGGCGGCGTTTCCCGGCGGCTCGGTCCAGCCCGGCGACCTCGACGGGCCGACGGCGCCCGGCTCGCTTCTTGAGCGTGCCGGCGGGCACCGTCCGCACGCCGGGCGCGGCCCTTCGGAAGGGGCCCTTTGGCTGCGCCCCTCGGACGTGCCGGACGTCGCCTTCCGCCGGGCTGCCGTCCGCGAGACGTTCGAGGAAACGGGAATCTGGCTGGGCGGGGCGCCCCGGCCAGGGGAGGCGGAGCGGGAACGGCTGCTCGCCGGCGACGTCCCTGGAGCGCTGGCCGGCCTGGCGCCCGAGCGTCTCGCCGGGCTCGTCGAGCTCGGCTGGCTGGAGGCGCCGCCCCACTTGGCGGTGCGCTTCTTCACGCGGTTTTACGCGGCGCCGATGCCGCCCGGAGAGACGCCGCGGCCGCACACGAGGGAATTTGTGCGACTCGAATGGTGGCGGCCGGAGGACGCCCTCAACACGGGCGGTCCGCCGCTGCTCCTCCCAACGCGCGCCGTCCTGCGCCGCTTGACAGGATTCGCCTCGGCCGGCGCGCTCCTCGCGGAGGCGCGCCGCGCGGCGCGGCCATGGCTCACCCCGCGCGCGCCCATGCCGTACCTGCCCTGACCTTCGGCACCCGCGCCACCGGAGCGCGCCGGTGGATCCCGCCGTCACCCGGGGTGCGCCCGCCGCTCGACCCGCGCCGGCCCGCGCGTTCGCGGCGTCCCCGTTCGACGCGCGGCGCCGCGGTTGTCGGCTGCGCGCCGCGCGTGTCGCCTGGCCACGCACGGTGGCCGCGCCCTCCGACAGACCTCGCGCGGCCGCCCCGCCCATCATGAGGGGGACAACCTGTCGCCGGGGAGGCCCCCATGTCTGCAAGCACGCATTCCAGCACCGGTCGAACGCGTCTCGCCCACCGCGCTCCGGTCGCGTCCGGGGTCCGCCTGGCGCCGGGCGCCACCCTGGCGCTCCTCGTCGTGAGCGTGCTCTTCGGCCGGGCCGCCCTGCTCGGCGTGCTCGCGCCCTTCGGTCCGGCCCTCGTGGCGGCGGTCGACTGGACCTGGGGCGGGCCGGCTGCCCTCGTCACGCTTGTGGGCACCGTGGCGGGCGCGGCGACGGCGAAAGGCTTCCTCCCGGCGGCGCAGGCGTTTCTGCTCGGCGCCGCCGCGTTCGTCTACGGGCGGGCGCAGGGGACGGCGCCCGCCGGTTCCGCGTGGTGGGGGGCGACGATCGCCGGCCTCGCCGCGCTCATCGGCGCGCCCTTCGCCATCCGCGAGGGGCCGGCCGGCGCCTGGTCGGTCACGCTGTTCCAGGCTGTCCTCATCCCCCTGCTGGCGAGCCTCTACGCGCCGGCTCTGGCCGTCCTTCGCCCGGGCGGGCGGGCGGCGGGCGCGCGACCGGTTTGGATCGCGGACGGCGACGAGGCGCACGAGGGACCCGAGACGCTGGCGGTGGCCGTCGGCGTCGCCACCGCGGCGGCCGTCGCGATCGGCGGCATGGGCGGGATCGCGTTCGGGCCCGTGGACCTGCGGACGGTGCTCGTCACGTTCGTGACGCTGGCGGCGGCGCGCCTCGCGGGCGCCGGGGCGGCGGCAGCGACCGGCATCGCGCTGGGGGCGGCGTGCGTGCTCATGGGCACCGGCGGCCCCGTGCTGGCCGCCGGGTGGGGGCTTGGCGGCCTCCTCGCGGGGGCGTTTGCACCGTGGGGGCGCGGCGCGGCCGTGTTGGGGCTCCGCGGGGGGCGGTGGGGTATAAAAAAATACCAGCCCCCCCACACCAAA
>JADGHN010000110.1 GCA_019683875.1 Clostridia bacterium | reverse complement strand
TGGTGGCGGGCGTGCCGCGTGGCCGACGCCGCCGACGCCGCCGCCGCGCTCACCATGGAGGCGCTGGACGGCGTGATCGACGCGTTCCGCGAGGAGATCCAGGCCGTGCGCCCCTACCCGGAGCAGGCGGAGGTGGCGCGACGCATCCGGCAGTACCTCGAGGGAAGCCGGCACGTGCGCCCCTCGACGCCCGAGAAGGTCCAGGACGCGTACGCCCTGCGTTGCGTGCCGCAGGTGCACGGCGCCTCGCGGCGGGCGCTCCGGCACGTGGAGGCAACGCTCGCCATCGAGATGAACGCCGCCACCGACAACCCGCTCGTCTTCCCCGACGAGGGCCTCATCCTGTCCGGCGGCAACTTCCACGGTCAGCCGGTGGCCCTCGCCCTCGACTACCTGAAGATCGCCGTCGCGGAGCTGGCCAACATCTCCGAGCGGCGCACGGAGCGGCTCGTCAACCCGCAGCTGAGCGGGCTCCCCGCCTTCCTCACGCCCTCGGCGGGACGCTCGTCCGGCCTCATGATCCTTCAATACGTGGCCGCCGCCCTGGTCTCCGAGAACAAGGTCCTCGCGCACCCCGCCAGCGTGGACTCGATCCCCTCGTCCGCGAACCAGGAGGACCACGTGAGCATGGGCACGATCGCCGCGCGCCAGGCGTGGGCCGTCGTGGAGAACGCCGCGCGCGCGGTGGCCATCGAGCTCATCTGCGCGGCGCAGGCGCTGGAGTACAAGGACCGGACGGCCCTCGCGCCGTTCACGCGCGCCGTGCACGGCTGGGTGCGCTCGCTCGTCCCGCCCTACTCGGGCGACCGGTCGTACGCGGCGGACATCGAGGCCGTCGCGGCGCGCATCCTGGACGGATCGTTTGGCGAGGCGACGGGCGCCGGCACGACCGGCTCCGCCGCGGGGAGTGACGCCTAGACGTGCATGGTGCCGATCTCCAGCGCAAGCCGCCGTCCGGACGTGCTACCATCTGGATTCAAAGGGGGGAGCGTCCGGATGCCGCATCATCATCAGGACTCAAACGGGACGTCATCCGAGGATCCGGTCCACCACCACTCGATGCGGCGCCGCGCGCTCCGCGGGGCGCCGCCATCTTAGGAGGAAAGCCACATGCGTGGCCCATGGTTGAAGACGGCGCTCGCCGGCATCGTCACCGCCGCCCTGCTGGCCGCGGCCGGCTGCGGGGGAGGCTCCTCCAGCCCGGAGAGCGGCTCGTCCGGCTCCGGCGGCGCGTCGGAAGCGAAGGTCGAGAACGTCACCCTGGCCCTCTCCACGTGGATCGGCTTCGCTCCGCTCTACGTGGCGGAGGAGAAGGGCTTCTTCGACAAGGAAGGCGTCCACGTCACGCTTGAGACGATGGAAGCCGTGGCCGACCGGCGCAGCGCGCTGGCCGCGAACCGCATCCAGGGCTTCGTCACGACGGTCGACACCCACGTGGTGACGGCCGCGTCCGGCGTGCCGGTCGTGCAGGTGCTGGCCCTCGACGACTCCCACGGCGGCGACGGCATCGTCGCGAAGAAGGAGATCCAGTCGCTTCAGGATCTCGCCGGGAAGAACGTCGCCGTGCAGACGGACGGCGGCGCCAGCTACTTCTGGTTCCTGTACCTGCTCAACAAGAACGGCGTCGACCCGAACTCGATCCACTTCCAGAGTATGACGGCCGGCGACGCCGGCGCCGCGTTCGTCGCAGGCAAGGTGGACGCCGCCGTGACGTGGCAGCCGTGGCTGTCCCGCGCCGAGAAGACCACCTTCGGCCACGTCCTCATCAAGAGCGACGCCACGCCCGGCGTGATCACCGACACCCTGGGCATGCGCAAGGACTTCGTCGACGCGCACCCGGACGCGGTCCGCGCCATCGTGCGCGCCTGGTTCGACGCGCTCGACTACATCAAGAGCAACCCGGACGACGCGTACGCCATCATGGCGAAGGGGATGGGCCAGGGCGTCGACGACTTCAAGGCGGAGCTCGGGGACATCCGCTGGTATGACCAGTCGATGAACCGGGACTACTTCGGCACGGCGGAGAAGCCCGGGGAGCTCTACAGCCTGACGCAGATGGCCGCGGACTTCTGGCTTGAGAAGAAGATCATCGCGTCGAAGCCGGACGTGAACGCGCTGATCGACCCGCAGTTCGTGCAGTGATGTCCCATGCGCGAGGAACGTTCGCTTGAGATGAGGTCGACCCCGGCCGGTCGCCGCCGGCCGGGGCGCGCGTTCAAGCCGCTGGGCGAGATCCCCGCCCCGGCGTACACCGCCTTCGCGGCGGCGGGCTTCCTGGGGCTCATCGCGGTGTGGAGCCTGCTCACGTACACCCGCATGGTCGATCCGCTCTTCCTGCCGGCGCCCGTGGACATCCTGCGGCGCGGCCTCGAGCTCTTCCGCGACATGGGCTTCGGCGCCGACGTGCTCGCGACGGTCCTGCGGGTGTTCGCCGGCTTCGCCGCGGCGTGCGTCGTCGCGCTGCCGCTCGGCATCCTCATGGGCGTGTACCGGCCGATCGAGGCGCTCGTGGAGCCGCTCGTCTCGTTCGCGCGCTACATGCCGGCCTCGGCCTTCATCCCGCTGCTCATCCTCTGGGTGGGCGTGGGCGAGGCCGAGAAGGTGGCCGTCATCTTCCTCGGCAGCGTGTTCTCCCTGGTGCTCATGGTGGCCGTGCACGTCCGCCAGGCGCAGCGGGAGCTCGTCGAGGCGGCCTACACGCTCGGCGCGAGCGACGCGTTCGTCGTCCGCCACGTCATCCTGCCCAACGCCTGGCCGGCGATCTACGACACGCTGCGCCTCGTGCTGGGCTGGGCGTGGACGTACATCATCGTGGCGGAGCTCGTCGCCGCGGAGAGCGGGATCGGCCACGTGATCCTCCAGTCGCAGCGCATGCTCAACACCGGCAACATCATCTTCGGCATCCTGGTGATCGGCGTCATCGGGCTGGTCTCCGATCTCATCATGAAGGCGATCGGCCAGGCGCTGTTCGCCTGGAGGGGGTGACGGCGCCATGGACGTGCGGATCGAGAATGTGGCGAAGACGTTCGTCTCCAACCGCGGCACCGTCGAGGCGCTGGCGCCCGTCTCCCTGGACGTGCCGGCCGGGTCCTTCGTGACGATCCTCGGCCCCTCCGGCTGCGGCAAGTCGACGCTTTTGCGCATCGTGGCGGGCCTTGAGGAGGCGAGCCAGGGCGTCGTCCGCGTGGGCGGCCGGGAGGTGCACGGGCCGGGTGCGGACCGCGGCATGGTGTTCCAGGCGTACTCGCTGTTCCCCTGGCTCACGGTGCGGGAGAACATCGAGTTCGGCCTGCGCGCGAAGGGCGTGCCGCCGCGGGAGCGGCGGGCGATTTCCGACGAGTACCTGCGGCAGATCGGGCTTGAGGCGTTCGCCGACCGGTACCCCAAGGAACTTTCCGGCGGCATGAAGCAGCGCGTGGCCATCGCGCGCGCCCTGGCCAACGACCCGCAGGTGCTGCTGCTCGACGAGCCGTTCGGCGCCCTCGACGCCCAGACGCGCGCCATGATGCAGGAACACGTGCTGAGCGTATGGGAGAAGTACCATAAGACGATCCTCTTCGTCACGCACGACATCGAGGAGGCCGTCTTCATGGCCGACGCCGTCGTGGTGATGACGAAGCGGCCGGGCCGGATCCGGGAGGTCGTGCCCGTCGACCTGCCCCGGCCGCGCGACTACCATGTCCGCTTCACGCCGGAGTTCACGGCGCTCAAGGAGCGGCTGACGGAGATCATCCGCGAGGAACTGACGGCCTAGGGGCGACCCCGGACCGTCCACAGCCTGCGGGAGGTGCAAGGGATGTCGACGACGCAGAAGGAGAGCCGGCCGGCGAGCGGCCCGCGCCGCGTCCGCGCGCCGCGCGGCACCGAGCTGCGCTGCAAGTCCTGGCAGACGGAAGCGCCGCTGCGCATGCTCATGAACAACCTGGATCCGGAGGTGGCGGAGAACCCCGACGCGCTCGTCGTGTACGGCGGGGCGGGCAAGGCGGCCCGCAACTGGGAGGCCTTCGACGCCATCGTGCGGACGCTGGAGACCCTGGAGGAGGACGAGACGCTCGTCGTCCAGTCGGGCAAGCCCGTCGCCGTGTTCCGCACGCACCGGCTGGCGCCGCGCGTGCTCATCTCGAACGCCATGCTCGTCCCCGCGTGGGGCGACTGGGAATACTTCCGCGAGTACGAGCGGCTCGGCCTCACCATGTACGGCCAGATGACGGCCGGCTCCTGGATCTACATCGGCACGCAGGGCATCATCCAGGGCACGTATGAGACGCTGGCCGAGTGCGCGCGCCAGCACTTCGGCGGCTCGCTCGCCGGGCGGCTCGTCGTGACGGCGGGGCTCGGCGGCATGGGCGGCGCGCAGCCCCTGGCCATCACGATGAACGGCGGCGTGGGGCTGATCGTCGAGGTCGACCCGCAACGGATCGAGCGGCGCCACGCCATCGGCTACGTCGACAAGGTGGCGCGGTCGCTCGACGAGGCCATTGCCTGGGCGCGAGAGGCGCAGGCCCGCAAGGAGGCCGTGTCCATCGCCGTGCTCGGCAACGCCGCGGAGGTGCTGCCGGAACTCGTGCGGCGCGGCGTCATCCCGGACGTCGTCACCGACCAGACCTCCGCGCACGACCCGTTGAACGGCTACATCCCGGCCGGTCTGTCCCTGGAGGCGGCGGCGGAACTGCGCCGCACCGACCCCGACGGCTACATCCGCCGTGCGCGCGCCTCCATGGCGGAGCACGTGCGCGCCATCCTGGCGATGAAGGCGCGCGGCGCGGTGGCGTTCGACTACGGCAACAACCTGCGCGAGCAGGCGGCGCTCGGCGGCGTGCCGCGGGAGGACGCCTACTCCTACCCCGGCTTCGTGCCGGCGTACGTGCGCAACCTCTTCTGCGAAGGGAAGGGACCGTTCCGCTGGGCGGCGCTCTCCGGCGACCCGGAGGACATCTACCGCACGGACGAGGCGATCCTGGAGCTCTTCCCCGATGACCCGTCGCTGCGGCGCTGGATCGAGATGGCGCAGAAGAAGATCCCCTTCCAGGGGCTGCCGGCGCGCATCTGCTGGCTCGGCTACGGGCAGCGCGACAAGGCCGGCCTGAAGTTCAACGAGATGGTGAAGAGCGGCCGCCTGAAGGCGCCGATCGTCATCGGCCGCGACCACCTCGACGCCGGCTCCGTGGCCTCGCCCTACCGCGAGACGGAGGGGATGAAGGACGGCTCCGACGCCATCGCCGACTGGCCGATCCTGAACGCCCTCCTGAACACGGCGGCCGGGGCCACGTGGGTGTCCGTGCACCACGGCGGCGGTGTGGGCATCGGGTACTCGATCCACGCCGGCATGGTCGTCGTCGCCGACGGCACGGAGGAGGCGGAGCAGCGCCTGTCGCGCGTGCTCGTCACGGACCCGGGCATGGGCGTGGCGCGCCACGCCGACGCCGGGTACGAGAGGGCGATCCAGGTCGCGCGCGAGCGCGGCGTGCGCATTCCCATGCTGGAGTGAGCTTCATGGGCGCGCGGAATCCGGCAAAGCCCCCGGAGA
>JADGHN010000109.1 GCA_019683875.1 Clostridia bacterium | reverse complement strand
CTGGATGGCCTGCACCGTGGTGCCGAAGCGCTGCGCCAGAAGGAAGAACGTGTCGCCCGGCTGGACGGTGTACTGGAACGTCCCGGGCGGGCAGGTCGTGGGGGCGCCGGTCGGGATGCACAACACCTGACCGATCTGCAGGTTGTTCGGGTTGACGCCCGGGTTGGCCGCCGTGATCGCTGCGACGGTCGTGCCGAACTGCTGCGCCAGCCTGAAGTACGTGTCGCCGGCGACGACCGTGTGCGCGACCGTCCCGGGTGGGCAGGTCGTCGGCGCGCCGGTCGGGATGCACAAGACCTGGCCGATCTGCAGGTTGTTCGGATCCACCCCGGGATTCGCCGCCGCGATCGCCGCGACGGTCGTGCCGAACTGCTGCGCCAGCCTGAAGTACGTGTCGCCGGCGACGACCGTGTGCGCGACCGTGCCGGGCGGGCACGCGCTCGGCGCGCCGGCCGGGATGCACAGCACTTGGCCGACCTGCAGGTTGTTCGGATCCACCCCGGGATTCGCTGCCGCGATCGCCGCGACGGTCGTGCCGAACTGTTGCGCGAGGCGGAAATACGTGTCGCCCGGCTGGACGACGTGAGGGATCTGTCCCCCTGGACAAACCGCCATGCGAATCACTCCTTTGAACGTCGGTTGTACACTCGTATGCGTCGTGGGACAGACGGGTTCCGGTCACAGGAGCCAGCGCACTCCGGTAACGAAGACGATGCCGCTGATCACCGCCCGCAGCGGCCGGCGGGGCACGACCAGCGTCAGGCGGCTGCCCAGCCACGCGCCGGGGAGCGACCCGATCAAGAGGTTCAGCGCCAGCGGGAAGTCGACCGTACCGATGGCCGCGTGTGCCGAGCCGGCGGCCAGGGTCAGGAAGAACGCGTTCGCGATGTCCGTGCCGACGACCTGACGGGGCGCGAGGCGCGAGAGCAGAAGGAGCATCGGCGCCACCAGGGCGCCGCCGCCGACGGACGTCAGACCGACCATGAATCCCACGAGGCCTCCGAACGCGTACACCGCGAGCCCGGGCGCGCCGGGACGCTCCTCGGGGACGCCCGCATGCCGGCTGCCGTGCGGGTGCTGCCGGAACCATCCCTGGGCCACGGTCGCGACGGTCGCCAGCACGAGCGCGCCGCCGAGCAGGTGCCTCACCACCGCGTCCGTTCCCGAAGCGTCCTTGAGCCAGGCGACGGCCCACGTTCCCAGGAGCGCGGCCGGGACACCGGCGACCGACAGCGCGAGGACCCAACGCCACGACACCGATCGCTGGCGGTGATGCTGGAACAGGCCGACGAGCTTCGTCGCCGCGTTGGACACGAGGTCCGTGCCGATGGACGTCGACACCGGCACGCCCATCCACACCAATATCGGCGTCAGGAGGCTGCCGCCGCCGACGCCCGTCAGGCCGACCAACGTGCCGACGATCAGACCCACCAGCGCAACCGACAAGGACATGGGCGCATCGACCTCCGACGTGACCTGGGCTCTGCCCGCATTCGGTCTATTCCAGGCTCGGAAGGCCGGTGCGCGTCCCACCGCGCGGCTGCGGACCCCTTGAGGGGATCTGCGGCGATGTCTCTAGGAGCGCGTGCTGAAGATGATCAAGTACACGCCCATGAGGATGAGCACGATCTTGGAGACGGGCATGCCCTTGCCGGCTAGCCCGACGATGCCGATGGCGTTCACGGTGAGCAGCACCATCGGCCCGACAAGTCCGAGGTACGCGTTGACGCGCATCGCGGCGTCGACGCGTCCGGCGCGCCACATCAGGTACGCGCCCGTCAGTTCGATGCAGGCGGAAATGACGCGCGTCAGCGACATGCCGGTGACGAACGGGTCACGATCCACCTTCGCGCCTCCCGTACGACCGTATGTCGCGCCTGCATACATGATGTCGGGGGGATCATTCGATGCGCGTGGACGAGGAGGTCGCCCGCCACTTCCGGCTTGACGAGCCCGTCCGGCGACTGCTCAATGAGAACGTCGCCACGATGGACCGCCGGCAACGGCGGCTTTACAAGCGCGAGCTCGAACCGCGCGCGGACGCGATCCGGTCGTTCGTCGCGGCGCTCTTCGATCGCGAGCGCATGCGGCGCGGGCCGGCCGTCGAAGACGAGTGGGCGACGTGGATCGCGACGGACGTGGTGCAGCGCGGATACACCAGCGTGCTGGCCTCGTGGGTCATGGACGTGATCGGGCGCGGCAAGGTGGCGCGCATTCTCGAACGCTTGAAATGACGCGGTCCGCGCCCTTGCCTGCAAAAAGCGGTCTGTGCTATGATGATGCAGCGTCACGGCGCGAAAGTTTTGAGGGATTGTCTGGAGAGGTACCCAAGAGGCCGAAGGGGGAAGTTTGCTAAACTTCTAGTGGGGCGTTTCGCCCCAGCGCGGGTTCGAATCCCGCCCTCTCCGCCAGTCTTTCCCAACAGATTTGTGCGCCCGTAGCTCAGTGGATCAGAGCGACTGACTACGGATCAGTAGGTCGGGGGTTCAAATCCTCCCGGGCGCACCAGCTTTAACACCAAGCCCCGCAAGGATTTGCGGGGCGTTTTGATTTTCCGGTCGGTACGATACGGTCGTTCCGATTACGGTGTGAGATTTGGCCCACTAGTCCCAAATGTAGAGCGCGTCTTGCCATTCCATCTGACCCGGACACTTCGGACAGGGCCCTTTGGGGCCGATCCATTCGGTCAAATCGGTACTGCTGCATCGCGGGCATCGAAGCGGAGCGTTCTCCCAGCCGCGCTCGGTCGCTCGATCGGTCACCACATCGACCAGATCATGGCACCCCTTGCACAAGAACGTCTTCGTCAACACCGCGAAACCGCCATCTGTGTCTCCGCTGACGATCGCGGTATGACCGCAAGCGGCGCATTTGAAGAGACTGCGCATCCCCAATGCCAGCATCTCCCTGTCATGGTTGTGCTGATCTTCACTTCACTTTGGATCGTCGCCATCCTAGAGGCGTTCCAGGAAGAACGACGTCAGCCGCTCCTCGATGTACCGGCGCGTCATGAAGCCGCGCGGCAGGTGCCGGGAGGACGGCAGGATCGCGATCTCGAACGGCTTGCCGGCCTCGATCAGCGCGCGAACGAGGCGTGCCGTGTGGCGGAAGTGCACGTTTTCGTCGATGAGCCCGTGGATGAGGAGCAGGTGCCCGCGCAGTCCGGCGAGGTGCGTGAGGACGGACGCCTCCCGGTAGCCTTCGGGGTTTCGCTGGGGCGTGTCCATGTACCGCTCGGTGTACGCGGTGTCGTACCAGCGGAAGTCGACCACCGGCGCGCCCGCGACGCCGACCTTGAACACGTCCGGCGCCTTCGCCAGCGCCATGAGCGTCATGTAGCCGCCGTAACTCCAACCGCTGATGCCGATGCAGTCCGGATCCGCGCCCTCGTGCTCGATGAGCCAGCGCACCCCGGCGAGCTGGTCCTCGAGCTCCACCGTTCCGAAGCGCAGGTGAATGGCGCGTTCGAAGGCGACGCCGCGGTTGGCGCTGCCGCGATTGTCCAGGCGGAAGACGATGAATCCCTGCTGCGCGAGGTACTGCGCGCGCAGGTCGACGGTCAGGTCCCACTGGTTCGCGACTCGCTGCGCGTGCGGCCCTCCGTAGACCGAGACGATCGCCGGCCGCTTGCCGCCCGCCGCGCTCGCGCCGGTGCGGGATGCAGTGGCGCCACCCGCGGGCTCGCCGCCTGCGGGGCCATCGGCTGCGGAGCCGCGAGCCGTGGGAGCGCCGGTCTCCGCCGGCCGGTACACCGCTCCGTAGAGCCGCGTGCCGTCGTCGGCCCGCAGCTCCACGATGCGCGGCGGCACGAGGCCGAGCGCCTCGGCCGTCGCATCCGGATCCTCGTGCAGGATCCGCGCGACCGTGCCGTCGGCGCGGCAGAGCCGCGTGCGCGGCGCGTGCTCCAGGGACGACGCCTGCTCCACGAACCACGCGTGGTCCGGAGAAAACACGGCCGTGTGCCAGCCGGGCTCCTCCGTCAGGCGGCGGATGGGGCCGCCGTCGAGGCTGACGGCGTAGAGGTGCCGTTCGAGGGGGCTCTCCGCGGTGGCGATGAAGTAGGCCAGCCGCCGCGCCTCGTCGACGTCCACGACCTCCGTGACCATCCACTCGCCGCTGGTGATCTGCCGCGTCGAGCCGTCCGGGGCGACGACGTAGAGGTGCCGGAAGCCGCTCCGCTCGCTGGTGAGGACCACCTCGCCGGTATCGAGAAAACGCGGGTCGTCGCCGATGTTGAGCCAGTGTTCCGCGGTCTCGCGGTAGAAGCACTCGTGGGCGCCCGTGACCGGGTCGTAACGGCGCCATTCCAGGCTTCGCTGGTCGCGCGAGAGCAGCAGGACGGCGAGGTCGCCGCCCGGCGTCCACGCCGCGCGGGCGAGGTAAACGTCATCGTCCCAGTCCAGCCAGAGCGTCTCCCCGCCGGTCGAGGGCACGATGCCCAGCCGCACCTTCGCGTTGGCCTCGCCGGCGAACGGGTAGCGATGCTCCTCGACGAAGAACGGCTCGTCGGCCTCGTGGACGATGGGGAACCGGGGGATGTGGAGCTCGTCCACTTCCGTGAAGGCGACGAGCCGCCCATCGGGCCGGATCCAATAACCGTGGCTGCGGCCGAGCTCTTCCTGCGCCACGAATTCCGCGATGCCGTGATACAGCCCGTCCGTGGCCCCGCGGGTGAGCGTCGTGAGATGACGGGAGCGCAGGTCGAGGACGTGAAGCTCGCCGTCGCGCACGAAGGCCAGCCGCGTCCCGTCGGGGAACAGGTGCGGGTCGACGGCGCCGCGCGCCTCGGGGATCTCCTCGAACGGACCGTCCCCCGCGCGCACGAACACGCGGTCGCCGACCGGCGCCAGGATGGTCGGCGTCTCCGCGCGCGACGCGAACTCGTACGACGTCACGCCCTCCCACGTGAGACGCTCGCGTTCCCGCCGCAGCTCCTCTTCCAGCGTGCGCGCCGCGCCTTCCGCAGCCGGGGACACGGCGTGCCGTTCACCCGACTGGATGTCGACGAGCCACAGTGCAAGACGATCAGATCCGTCTTGGGGGAAGAGGTAGGTCACGGCGCGAGCGTCGGGCGTGAAGCCGATGCGCACGGGAACGGCGGTGCCCGGTGCGGGAAGTTGCGCCACGTCGTCGAGGGTCAGCCGTCGAGCCACGATCGTGCCTCCTTCGTCAGGTCATCCGAGCCGGCCGGGGCGGCGCCAGCGGCGCCCCGGACGCCGCTCACCGCGTTCCGCGGCGTCCGCGTCACTCGATTTCCACCGCGTCCGCGCGCTCGAACCGGAGGGCGTCGCCGGGCTGCGTACCGGTCGCGGCTGCCGTGCCCGCCGGCAACTCGAGCGCGAAGTACCCGCCGCGCACCACGGGCCCGAGCCGGTTGCGACGGAGATGGATGACGCGCAGGACGCGACCGTGCCGGTCCAGGTGAAGGACGTCCAGGTCGAACCGCATGCCAAGGCCGTGCACCGCGTTGCAGGGGAACAGAAGCAGGCCCTCTCCGGGCCGCAGACTTTCGCGGCCCAGGAGGCCGCGCAGGCGCGACCAAGCGGAAGCCGCGACCTCCGCTGAAGTCGCCAGCCAGGCGCCCGTCCGCTCGTTGCGGACTGCGACGC
>JADGHN010000108.1 GCA_019683875.1 Clostridia bacterium | reverse complement strand
GGAGTCTGGCCGGGCGGGGCCTCGCTCCCGCCACCCGGCTCCGGTCCCCACGGCACCGTGGGGTTCTGCAGCTGGAACAGGCGCTGCAACAACCCGGCGCGCAGCCAGTCCGGCGCGCTCTGCAACGCGTCCGGCCCGAGCGGTTCAAGGATGTGTTGCAAGTCTTCCAGGCTCCGGGCCTGCTGGACTTTCTTCCACAGGTTCTCCCAGTTCCAGTCGGGGCTCACCTGGGTCGGCTCCGTCCCCTTGAGGAACGGCACGCGCATCGTCGGCGAGGTCGGGTTCGGCAGCAGGCCGTCGACGGTCGAGACGTCGAGCCAGACGACGTCGTCCGGCGTCGGCCAATTCTTGACCGGCTCGCCGCGCAACGCCAATCGCATCGCGTTGGCCCACACCGGCCCGGCCAGCGAGGCGCCGAAGCCCGGAAGCGGCGACGGCTGATCGTTGCCGACCCACACGGCCGTCACCAACTGGGGCGTGTAGCCCACGAACCAGGCGTCCTTCTGGTCGTCCGACGTGCCGGTCTTGCCGGCGACGGGCCGCCCCACGACGCCGCCCAGGCCCGCCCCGGTCCCGGACGCGACCACGTTGCGGAGGGCGTACGTCGTCAGGTAGGCCACGCCCGGATCCAGGACCCGCTGCCGCTCCGGGCGCGGCCGCTCCCAGAGGACGCGCCCCTGCGCGTCCCGCACGCGGAGGATCGCGAACGGCTCCACCCGGTAGCCGCCGTTGTCGAAGACCGCATACGCCGACGCCATCTCCAGGGGCGTGACGGCATTGGCGCCCAGCGACACGGACAGCGTGGGCTGCAACGGGCTCGTGATGCCCGCGCGGCGCGCCATGTCGACCACGGCCGCGGGGCCGATCTCGTGCGTCCACTTCACCGCCACGACGTTGTCGGAGATCGCGACGGCCCGAAGGATGCTGAGAGGCGCGTGGTGGTACGGGTGCGCCGGGTCGTCGTCGCGCGGCGTGTAGGTCCCGGAGGCCGTCCTGTACGTCACCGGCTCGCAGACCTGGGTCTCGAGAAGGGTGTGGCGCCGTTCCAGCACCGCGGCGTAGAGGAACGCCTTGAACGTCGAACCCGGCTGGCGCCGCGCGTCCAGGGCCCGGTTGAAGCCGCCCGCGTGCGCGTCGCGACCGCCCATCAGGCCGCGAATCGCGCCGGTTTCCGGGTCGAGCGCCACGACGGCCACCTGCGGCTGCATCACGCCGTCGACGACCTTCCCGCGGGCGAGGTGGCGCTCCACCGCCGTCTCCACGGCCTTCTGGACTTTCGGATCCAGCGTGGTGTCGATGCGCAGGCCCAGGCGGTACACGTTTTCCGCCCAATCGGGGTTGATGCGGCCGAGTTCCCGCACGACCGCGTCGACGAACGCATCGGACGCGATGTCCCCCCGGCCGTCCTGCTTCTCGGCGAGCTTCCACGGCTGGTTCTCGATGGCCCGCGCCTCGGCGGCGGAGAGGTGGCCGGCCTCCACCATGCGGTCGAGCACCTGCTTCTGGCGGGCGCGCGCCGCGTCCGGATGCGCCAGCGGGTCGTACGCGGACGGAGCCTGCGGCAGCCCGGCGAGCAGCGTCGCCTGCGCCGGGGTCAGCTTCTCTACGGACTTGCCGAAGTAGGTCAGGCTGGCCGCCTCCACGCCGTACGCGCCGTGGCCGAAGTAGACCGTGTTCAGGTACATTTCGAGGATCTGGTCCTTGCTGTACCGGCGCTCGAGCTTGACGGCCAGCACGGCCTCCTCCAGCTTGCGCCACACGGACCGCCGGTTCGAGAGATAGAGGTTTTTTGCCAGCTGTTGGGTGAGCGTGCTGCCGCCCTCGACGATGCGCCCGTGGAGCAGGTCGGACACCAGCGCCCGGATCAGGCCCCGCCCGTCGAACGCGCCGTGCCGGTAAAAGCGCACGTCCTCGGTGTCGACGACGGCCTGCCGGAGGATTTCGGGCACCTGGTCCAACTTGATCGTCGTCCGGTTCTGCCGGAAGAGCTGCGCCACCTCGGAGCCGTCCCGCCCGTACAGGATCGTGGCCTGGTCCAGCTGAGGCTCCGGCATCGGCCACGCGAAGGCCACCACCGCCAGAAGCAGCGCCAGCATGCCGGCGGCCATGGCCGCCCGGCCCCAGCGGAAACGTCGCGCGGGTGCGCGCGGCGACGCGCCGTTCGGTTCTGTCGCGCTCACGGCGAATCCCCCGCTCCCTGAAAACTGTACGGCGACCGTGTCAGAGGTCTGTCGGTCCTGGCCGCAGATCGGGCCAGCGCACGTCCGTGGGATCTTCCTCGAAGATGACCCGCGCGCCGCGGCCCCACGCGTCGTCGCACTCCTCGACGCGCGCGTGCCTCGGGTCCGCATGCAGGGTCAGCGTGTGCCAAGCGGCCGCGGCGTGGGCGCGCTTGGGCTTGCGGATGTAGAACGTCCGGCCGGAGCGCCAGATCTCCGCCGGAGCCGAGTGGAACGTCCGCAGCCACCCGCCCTTGGGATCGGGCCTCGCCACTTCGAGCCAGTCGAGGCGGACCCCGTCCGCGGGCAGCCAGGACACGGTGCCGTCGGCCTCGATGTGCGGCCGCTCCCGGGGAGGCAAATCCTCCACGGCGGGCACCTCCCTTCTTACAGTCTACCCGCGCGCGCAAGCCCGACCCCGTTCCATCGCCGGCAGGCGCGTCGCCCAGGCGGCCCGCCGGCGCGTGCGGTCCCGCGTTCTACCCTCCGCGGCCAACCCATACGTTCTCGATGGTGGCGCACGGGGACGGCACGGCAGTTGATGGAGGCGACGCATGCATCCCAACGGCAAGCGAAGCTCCGCGACGACGACCCTCCTGGCCGTCACCGGCGTCGCATTTGTCGTGATGATGGTGATTCATCCCGACCTCGCGTTCCGTTCGGCCGTCCAGGGGTTGAAGGTCTGGTGGGACGTGATCTTTCCGGCCCTGCTTCCCTTCTTCATCGGCGGCCAGATCCTCATGGGCCTTGGCGTCGTCGCGTTCCTGGGGGTATTGATGGAACCCTTCATGCGGCCGCTCTTCGGCGTCCCGGGCGCCGGGGCGTTCGTCCTGGCGATGGGCCTCAACTCCGGCTATCCCCTGGGCGCCTCGCTGACGGCCGACCTGCGCCGGCAGGGGCGCATCACGCCCACCGAAGCCACGCGGCTCGTCTCCTTCAGCAATACGGCCGACCCGTTGTTCATGGCCGGCGCCGTGGCCGTCGGCATGCTGGGACAGCCGCTCCTCGCGGGCGTGATCATGGAGGCGCACTATCTTGGCGCCATTCTGATGGGCATCCTCCTGAAGTTCCTCTACCGTCCCGGCCAGGACCAGACGCCGCCCGAACCTCCGCGCGCGGGCCATCCTCTGCGACGCGCCTTCCGCGCCATGATCGAGGAGCGCGAGGCGGACGGCCGGCCGCTGGGCAAGCTGCTCGGCGACGCCGTCATGGGGTCGGTGCAGACCCTGCTCATGATCGGCGGGTTCATCATCCTGTTTTCGGTGCTCGTCGGCATGATGCGCCAGATGGGCATCGTGGGGGCCGCCGCCCGGGTGCTCGCGGTGATCCTGTCCCCGTTGGGGATTCACCCGGCGGTGGTCGACGGCCTCATCAGCGGCTTCTTCGAGATCTCGATCGGCTCGCAGGCCACGGCTCAGGCCGCGGCGCCCCTCCTCGACCGGGCGATGATCTGCTCGGCCATCATCGCCTGGTCGGGCGTCAGCGTGATCGCGCAGGTGGCGGCCGTCACGCAGGGCACCGGCGTGAGCGTGGGCGTCTACACGGCGAGCCGCGTCCTTCATGCCGTGCTGGCGGCCGTCCTGACGTGGGCGTTGTGGCCGGCCGGGCTGAGGGGCGATGTCACCAGCGTGCCGGCGCTCGCGCCCCTCCCCCGCGTCATCTCGGCGGGCGACTGGACCGCGGCCGAGGGCGGCTGGTGGCACGTGCTGGCCGCGTCGGCGGGACTCGTGGTGGACTGGACCGTGGCGCTGCTGGCGATCGGTTGCGCGGCGGCGGTGCTGCGCCCGGCGTGGCGACGCTGGAGGTGAGCCGCGCGGCGCGCGGGCCGGCGCCGCACGGCACCGCCTACCCTCTGTGCTGCGGCCGGAACCGCCGCGGCTTGCGCAGGGCCCGGACGTCCGGGTCCTCCAGCTGCACCCCCGGAAGGTCGCCCGCCAGGTCGACCTCCCCGCGCCGCACGTCCAACACCGGGTCGAGAACGGCCTGGGGCGCGGGCAAGGTATCGTGGGGGCCGCGGCGACGCGCGGCCCTTCTCTTCTTGGTGACGCTCTCTTTCAGGTCTCCAGCATCCGATCCGTCGTCGCGGGTCATCCGGCAGCCTCCATTCCGGTTCGCGCTGCCGTTAGAGTGCACGACGAAGGATCCTGTGATGCCCGCGGCGGCCGGCCGTTCGCGCAGCCGCAGGCGCTCTTCGTTGCGGCCGACGAGCGCGACCCTCGCGCCTTCGCGCGCCAGGCGTTCTGCCACCGCGAAGCCGATGCCGCTTCCGCCTCCCGTGACCAGCGCTCTCTTGCCGACCATGGGATCAGCCTCCCGATCAGCTGTCATCACCGCGATGATCGCCGGAACGTTCCTCTTCCGGTATCTTTTGGGAGTGTCGCCCCCGGTGGCGCCCGCAGGAGGAGCCGTGGCGCTTCGGCGCCAAGAGAGCACGAGGCAAGGATTCTCAGGATGGCTTGAACAGAGGGGACGCCGCCCTGCGGCGCCCAAGGAGGTCGTGTCGTGACGGAGATGAGCCCGAACGATCCCGTCGTCAGCGTGGAGTGGCTGAAGGAACGTCTGACGACAAGTGACGGAAACCGGCTTCTCCTGTTCGATGTCCGCTTCGAACTTTCCGCGCCCCATGCAGGGCGCGAGGCCTACCTGCGCGGCCACATCCCGGGCGCCGCGTACCTCGACCTCGAACAGGACCTCTCGGGACCGGTCGGCGCGCACGGGGGCCGCCACCCGCTCCCGGACATCGACCGCCTGGGTGAGACCCTTCGGCGGTACGGCGTCAGCGGAGATTCGGTTCTCGTCTTCTACGACCAGGGCGCGTCCGCGTACGCGGCACGGGCCTGGTGGCTGCTGACGTGGCTCGGCCATCGTGCTGCACACGTCCTGGACGGGGGTTTCAAGACCTGGGCGGAATCCGGAGGCGCGGTGGCCGCGGGAGATGCGGACGAGCGGGCGGCGCGTTCCCGACCGCGCGGCGACTTCCAGCCCAATCCGCGAGAGGATTGGATCGCGAGCCGGGACGAGGTCATGCGACGGTCGCGCGCCATCCAGTCCGGAGCGCGTCACGCCGCACTGGTCGATGCTCGCGCGCGCGAACGGTTCCGCGGCGAGATCGAGCCGATCGACGGCGTGGCCGGCCACATACCGGGGGCGGTCAACCGCGACTACGTGCGGAACTTCGACGCGGACGGCCGCTGGCGGAGCCCCGCGGAATTGCGGGCGCATTACGCAGCGTTCGAGCCGCTGGACGACGTGGTCGTCTATTGCGGCTCCGGGGTGAGCGCCTGCGCCGACATCCTGGGCATGGTCCGCGCTGGCCTGCCACGGCCGCGCCTCTACCCCGGGTCCTGGAGCGACTGGATCTCCTACCCGGACGCACCCGTGGCTCGTGGGGACGAGCCGTCGCACCCGGCGG
>JADGHN010000107.1 GCA_019683875.1 Clostridia bacterium | reverse complement strand
TTGCCCAGCCCGTAATAGCGCGCGCCGCCGATCGGGTTGAAGCCCAACGGCGACGCGGCCATCGCGTGCCCGCCCGTCGCGAGGTCGAGAAACACCGCGACGGCGGTGAGCGTCCCCGCCCAGGCGAACGCGCGCACGGCCGCGCGCCCGCTCCACCTCCAGGTGGCGAAGGCCAGCGCGGCGGTGACGAGCGCCCAAAGCCATAACGCCGGCAGGGGCCGCACCAGGGGCGCGGCAAGGAACGACATCATGGCCAGCGGGCCATACGCCACGGCCAGGCTCCACACGGAGATCCACGGCCGCAGGCGGCGCGCCACCGGCCACCGCAGGGCGAGGGCCGTCACGAGGATCACGCCCATCGCTCCGAGGATGTACGACTTGATCAGCAGGGGCCGCCGTTGGGCCGACGCCCACGCCACGTCCGCGATGCGGGCGGCGATGTCCCACGGCGACCGGCCGTCCGTGGCCCGGGCGGCCATCGGGCGTCCCGCCAGGGTGGCGTCGCCGGGCAGTCCGAGCATGGCGAGCACCGTGGGCGCGAAGTCGAGGTTCGTGACGAGACCGGACGTGCGCGTGCTCGGCGACCACAGGGCCCCGCGCCAGCCGGGGGCGCGCACGGCGACGGGAGCGAGGCGTTGCCCGGCTTGGCGGTCGGCCTGCGGCGGGGATGGTGCCAGCACCCAGACCGCGTCGCGCGATCCGGCCAGGCGCGACACTTCCGCGACGCCTGCGTCGACGAGCGCCAGGGCTCTGGCGCGCTCCGCATCGCGGCGCGGCCCGGTCGCCGCGACGGCGTCGGCGTCCCACCGCGCGAGATCGCCCAGCTCCACGACGACGAGCGCCACGTCCTCGGGCAGGGCGGCGAGCGACCGCGACATCGCCGCCAGATCGGCCGTCGTGCCGAAAGGGGCAGCCGGCTCGGGACGGCGCGTCGCCTCCCCGAGCCACGCCAGGTCGACGCTCCCCTCGCCGTCCATGGCGAGAAGCACGCCGTCCCGCTCGCGTCGCGCTCCCGGTTGGTCGGCGTCGCCCCAAACGGCCGTGCGCCACCCGGCGGCATGCACGGCGTCGCCCAACCGGCCGAGGTGGACCGGGTAGGGCAGGCTGTCGTTCGCCGCCTGCCAGCCGCCCAGGTTCACGACCGCCGCCCCGCCGCGCGGCCAGGGCCGCCCGACCCACCGTCCGTACAGCTGGGTCGCGCTCTCCCCATGCCAGACTTCGCCTGCGAGAAGGCCCAGGCCGTCCTCCTCGGGCGCGCGCAGCCGGGCGCCGGCGCCGATGGTGGCCGCCCCCTCCGCGGGCGTGCCCGCTCCGGCCGTCGACACGTTCCACACGCCGGCCGCGCCGGACTCGCCGAGCCGGCGCAGCGCGGGCATGGCGCCGCCGCGGATGTCGTCAAGGCGGAGGCCGGGCACCAGCACGACCCAGACGCGGACCGGCGGCGTCGCGGCGGCCGCGCGCCCGCCCCATGGAACGAGGGCCGCGGCGATGGCGGCGACGGCCAGTACCCGCCACCGCAGCGACCCGCGACCGCCTACCACGACCACCGCGGGCGGCGCCCGCCCGGAGCCTCGACCAGCCACTCGTACAGGCGGGTCGTGTTGCGGACCATCGCGTCGACGCTGAAGCGCTGCAACGCGTCCTGGCGGGCCCGCTGCCCCAGGCGGCGGCGCAGGAGCTCGTCGCCGAGCAGGCGCTCCAGTGCGGCGCGCAGCGCCATGGCGTCGCCCGCCGGCACGAGCAGTCCGTTGACGCGGTGCTGCACGACCTCGCCAAGCCCGCCAGCCGCCGAGGCGACCACCGCCCGTCCTGCGGCCATGGCCTCGATGCACGCGACGCCCAGGCCCTCGGCGCGCGACGGCACGGCGACCACGTCGGCGGCTCGCAGGAGCGGCAGCGGGTCCGTCACGTGGCCGAGCCAATGCACGCGTTCCGCCACGCCCGCCTGGCGCGCGCGCCGCTCCAGCACGCCGCGCAGGGGACCGTCGCCCGCGATCGCCAGGTGCGCCGTCGCCCGCTGCCCGAGGCGCACGAAGGCCTCAAGAAGCACGTCGATGCCCTTCTCGGGCGCGAGCCGGGCGACCGCCGCCACGACCGGCACGCCGGCGGGCAGGCCGACCTCCGCCCGTGCGGCGGCCCTCGGGGGTGACGCCGCCGCGAAGCGGGCGAGGTCGATGCCGTTGTAGATGACGCTGACCTTGTCCGGCGAAACGCCGAGGGAACTCACGAGGGAGTCACGCACGGCGAGCGACACGGCGATGTAGCGCGCCGTTCGCCGGGCGAAGCGCCGCTCCAGGTACCGTTGGAGCGGCCGGCGCAACCGCGAGGGCGGCCAGTCGGGAAGATTGTGGACGGTCAACACGACGGCCGGCGCTCTCACCCCGGACGGCAGTCCTTCAAGAGCCAACCGGCCGACCAGTCCTCCGACGAGCCCGTGGCAGTGCAGGATGGCCGGCTGACGCTCCGTCACGACGCGACGCACGGCCGCGGCGGCGCGCAGGAGCGCCGGCGACAGCCCGCCGGGAACGTCCGCGTGACCGACATCCACGCCCTTCGCCCGCAGGCGCTGCGCCGTTGCGGGATCCAAGGGCCCAAACACGCATACACGGAAACGCGCGCGGTCCAACCGCTCCGCGAGCGAGACGACGTGGTTCCGCATGCCGCCCGCCGCCGGGCGGACCAGGTGCAGGACGTCCATGGGCCCCATCGCGGGGTGCCTCCCGTTTCTCGCTTACCATTCCCGGGCGCCGGCCGCGCGATACGCCGGCCCTCCCGAGCCGCCGTATGGAGGAGCCTGCATCGAACGCGGGACCGTGCCGCCCGCCCGGACAGCAAACGGATGTGACGGGCCGGCGCCCACGAAGGGTGCGCCGGCCCGTCGCCCTGCTTTGCCGTGTTCGGACGCGCTCCTAAGCGGTGGCGTTCAACATGCGCCGCAGCACCGTCTGCAGGATGCCGCCGTTCCGGTAGTACTCCACGTCCACCGGCGTGTCGAGACGGGCGATGGCCTGGAAGGTCACGACGCGGCCGTCCGGCTTCGTCGCCTTCACCGTGACCTCGGCGCGCGGGGCCAGCCGCTCCAGCCCTTCGATGTCGTACGTCTCGAAGCCGTCCAGGCCCAGCGACGCGGCCGACTCGCCGTCCTTGAACTGCAGCGGCAGGATGCCCATGCCGACGAGGTTGCTGCGGTGGATGCGCTCGAAGCTCTCCGCCAGCACGGCGCGCACGCCGAGAAGCTGCGGCCCTTTCGCCGCCCAGTCGCGCGAGCTGCCCGTGCCGTACTCCTTGCCGGCGATCACGATGAGCGGGATGCCCGCCTCGCGGTACTTGACGGACGCGTCGTAGATCGTCATCACTTCGCCGGTCGGGATGTAGGTGGTCCAGCCACCCTCCTTGCCGGGCGCCAGGCGGTTGCGCAGCCGGATGTTGGCGAACGTGCCCCGCACCATCACCTCGTGGTTGCCGCGGCGGGCGCCGTAGGTGTTGAAGTCGCGCGGCTCCACGCCACGTTCCATGAGGTACCGCCCCGCCGGGCTGTCCTTGGCGATCGCGCCCGCCGGCGAGATGTGGTCCGTGGTGATGGAATCGCCGAGCAGCGCCAGAACCCTCGCGCCGCGGATGTCCCGCAGCGGCGGCGCCTCCTCCGGAAGATCGTCAAAGAACGGCGGCCGGCGGATGTACGTCGACGTGTCCGCCCAGTCGTAGAGATCGCCGTCCGGAACCGGCAAGCGGCGCCAGCGTTCGTCGCCGTCAAACACATGGGCGTAGTGCTTCTTGAACATCTCGGCGCTCACGGAGGTTTCGATCGCGTCGCGGATCTCCTCCTGGGACGGCCAGATGTCGCGGAGATGGACGGGCTGTCCCTGGGCGTCCACGCCGAGCGGCTCCCGGGTCAGGTCGATGTCCACCGTGCCCGCGAGCGCGTACGCGACGACGAGCGGCGGCGAGGCGAGATAGTTGGCCTTGACCTGCGGGTTGATGCGGCCCTCGAAGTTCCGGTTGCCGCTGAGCACGGCCGCCACGACCAGGTCGTTCGCTTCGACTTCCCTGGCCACGTCCTCGATGAGCATGCCGCTGTTGCCGATGCACGTCGTGCAGCCGTACCCGACGACGTGGAAGCGGAGCTGTTCGAGATACTTAAGGAGCCCCGACGCCTCGAGGTAGTCCGTGACCACGCGCGAACCCGGCGCGAGGCTCGTCTTGACGTGATCGGGAACCTTTAGGCCGCGCTCCACCGCCTTCTTGGCCAGAAGACCCGCGGCCAGCATGACGGACGGGTTCGACGTGTTCGTGCAGCTGGTGATCGCCGCGATCACCACCGCGCCGTCCTCGACCTTCCGGCGCGTCGCCACGGCGACGCCGCCCGCGGGGGCGGACTTCGCCTCGCGCTCGGCGATCTGCGCGTCGAACGCCTTGTGGAACGAGGCGCGCACGTCTCTGAGGTCCAGGCGATCCTGAGGCCGCTTCGGCCCGGCCAGGCTCGGCCGCACCGTGCTCATGTCGAGCTCCAGCGTCTCCGTGTACGTCGGTTCCGGCGCCTCGTCCGAGCGGAACAGCCCCTGCTCCTTGCAGTAGCGTTCCACGAGGTCGACGAGCTCCTCGCTGCGCCCCGTGAGGCGGAGATACGACAGCGTCTGCTCATCGACGGGGAAGAAGCCGATCGTCGCGCCGTATTCCGGCGCCATGTTGGCGATGGTGGCCCGGTCCGCCAGCGCGAGATGCTTGAGGCCCGGCCCGTAGAACTCGACAAACTTGCCGACGACCCCGTGCTTGCGCAGCATCTCGGTCACCGTGAGCACGAGGTCCGTGGCCGTGGCGCCTTCCTGCAGTTCGCCGGTCAAGCGGAAGCCGACGACATCGGGGATGAGCATGTTGTACGCCTCCCCCAGCATCACGGCCTCCGCTTCGATCCCGCCGACGCCCCAGCCCAGGACGCCGAGGCCGTTGACCATCGTGGTGTGCGAGTCGGTGCCGACAAGGGAATCCGGGAAGGCGACGGTGCGCCCGTCCTCCGCGCGCGTCTGCACCACCTTGGCCAGGTACTCCAGGTTGACCTGGTGCACGATGCCCGTGCCCGGCGGGACGACGGTGAAGTTCCGGAAGGCCTTCTGCGCCCAGCGCAAGAGGCTGTAGCGCTCGTAGTTGCGCTCGTACTCGCGCTCCACGTTGTACGCGAACGCGGCCGCGCTGCCGAACATGTCCACCTGAACCGAGTGGTCGATCACCAGGTCCGCCGGGATCAGCGGGTTGATCTTCTCAGGAGACCCTCCCCGCTCCGCCACGGCGGCGCGCATGGCGGCGAGATCGACCACCGCCGGCACGCCCGTGAAGTCCTGCAGGATCACGCGCGCCGGGAGGAACGGGATCTCGCCGTCACCCGCGGCGGCGCCCCAATTCGCGAGTGCGCGCACGTCCGCTTCGCGGACGAGCGGCCCGCCGCAGTTCCGCAACACATTTTCCAAAAGGACGCGGATCGAGTACGGAAGACGGTCGATCGACGTCAGCCCCTGCTTCTCAAGCGCGCTCAGACGGTAGATGACGACGTCGCCGGAGCGCGTCCGCAGCGTATCCCGTGCGCCGAATGGGTCGAACAATGGCCCCGCCTCCTTCACACCTTGAAATATAATCCATGCGTCACGCGCCCGCCGCCTGTTCCCTCCGGCGCGCCGCCTCC
>JADGHN010000106.1 GCA_019683875.1 Clostridia bacterium | reverse complement strand
CCTTCGAGTTGGTAGGGGTACCTACTCGTAGGAACCACGGGGTGGCCGTTTCCGTCAACGGATCCCGCCGAATTTACACCACACTACTGGACTCCAACAAATTTCATCCACCTTCCCCTCCGCGAAGCAGTATGACCCATTGGACGTCAAAACGTTCCGTCCCGCCCCCTTCACGCGAGTTCGACTAGCCTTCCATCCGGAAAGAGAGCCGTCACCTTGACGACAAAGCGCTCGGTGCGAACGATTCTTCCCCATCCTCGACTTCGTTGACCTCGGTGGTGGCCATCTTCTCCACAAAGCCCTTGACGAGATGCCAGCCCTTGCCCGCACCAACCACGCCGTCCAGCTCGCCTCCGGCCAGCAACAGAGCCATGTGCCCCTGGCGCAGCGAGCGGCGGACGACGGTCACGTGCCGCGATGCCCACCAACCGGTGCCGCGCAGCTCGCCACACGTCCGATCGGGCGGAGAGTTCCAGCGCATCTTCAGCGTGGACCGATGCTGCCCGAAACACCTGAGGGACGGCCGGCGTCAGAGGCTCCGCCCGGTACCACCGTGGTCAAGATCGACCATTGGGCTGCCGACGGGATGAACACCAACTCGAGCAGGCCGACAGATGCGATCATGTCCGTCGCCGCTTCTTTGCTGAGAGCGTCTCGGACCTCCTCGAGAACGTCCGTCGGAGGTGTGGGTGCGTCTGACCAAGAATGCCAAACCAAGCGCCCAGGTACTGCCGGATGATCTCGATCTTCGCCAATGTGTGCGGCTTAGCAGGCCAGACCGTCGGACGCGGTGGCAAGCTAATCCCTTCTTCGGATGTTGATGGGTGGTCCTGTTGATCTACGTCCCACTGCGAGACGCACAGAAAGCAGTGAACAAGAAGTACGGTGGATTTGATGGTTACTCCTTCATGTGGACTGTTTAGAGTGTCACCTTAACCGGAACAACTTAGCGTCCTCGGCTGCAGCGTCGATCGTACCTAGGTTCGCGCATCCTCAGAGGCACGCCTGACGCCCCTATCCGCGGAGCGTCGGGCAAGCCGTCGCCTCGAGGAAAAGACTGATCCCCTCTTCAGAGCCCGAAGTCGATACGCGGTACTCCGTTCCGTCCACGGATTGCACGGCATCGGCGTGGTCGCGGAAGTATTCCTTCATCTCCGACGGGCTTAAATCGACTAGCTTCAACGCACGCAGAAGCTTTAGGCGTTCATCCGCGCTCAAGTCGGGACTCATGATGGAGAATTCAGCATTCCAGAAGTCTCGCAACCGGGCAAGCCGCTCCTCTGTGAAAACGTCACCAACAGGAGAGTCGTTTACGGTGATGGAGACGATCCTGCCTGACCCCCGTTGAGCCGCCCCATAGAAGTGCACGACCGGAACTTGGTTGGGGTCGGCACTCGCTCCGGATCCGCCCGGAGACCAGTCGCCGTTGAACCCTACGTTGTCGGGATCTTGCGAAGTGTACTCCAAACGGACCTCGTCAATCTTGTACGCAGGGCCTAACTCGTGGTTCATCACCCACAACAGGTCTGCGAGGCCCACAGAGGTGGGACGGCAGGACTCCTCACTCTGTTGTGCGGGTGACGTACGAGTCATGACGGACTCCGACCCCGACAACGACGTTGAGCAAGCTGACATCATCGCTATCGTAGCAACGACAAGGAGCCAGGCAGCACGCTTTGACAACCGTCCGACCCTCCTCCTTCTGGCGGAAATGAGACGTTCACTTGCGATAGGATCGGAGTTCGTGCAAGCGCACGCGGTTCCTGCTTCATCTTCAACTTTTTCACGACGCTATCCGACAGATATATGGAGCAGTTCTATATTGTAAAACGTAGTTCATCCACATTTACCGCTGGATTATGGGGTCCGCCTTCTAGGTCGGGCGCAATAAGCTCCGGGACGATGGAGTCGGCCCACCGCATCAGGCGCCGGCCCACCCGAGGTTCCGCCGGAGCGAAGTTCGCCGTCCGGCCGGCCCGTGATCTGCTTGAACGCCCCGCGGACCCGTCGCGTAGAGAGCTCGACAACCCTACGCCACCGAGTCCCCGCCGGACCGGCCGGCACCGGACCCTGTCATGTCGACCTGTGCCGCTGGGTCGGCCCCCATTACGACGCCCGCGAGAACGCCATGGTGCCCACCGCGGCCAGCACCAAGGAGAGCCCGGCCAGCACGGCCACGTCCGTCCAAAGGTTGAAGCGCACGAGCTGCGCGGCGCGCATCACTTCAAGCACAGGCCCGGAGTACAGCGCGTGCCGCAGCGCGTCGACGCCGTACGTCAGCGGATCGAAGTGCATGAGCGCCCGCATCCACGCGGGGACGCGGTCGGTCAACGGGAACATCGCGCCGCTCAGGAAGAAGAGCGGCATGATGAGGAAGTTCATGAACATCTGGAAGCCCTGCATGCTCGTCATCCGCGACGCGATGGCCAGCCCGAACGACGTCAGCGCGAGCGACAGCAGAAAGGCCATGGCCAGCATCTCGGCGACGCCGCCGAGCGTCAGGCGGATGCCGGCGAACGGCGCGAGGACGAGCAGGATCACCGTCTGGAGCGTCGTGACCGTCGCGCCGCCCAGGGCCTTCCCCAGCGCCACCGCCCAACGCGGCACCGGCGCCACCAGAACCTCCTTTAGGAAGCCGAACTCGCGGTCCCAGATGACGCTGACGGCCGAGAACACCGAGGTGAACAGGATGGACATGCCCACGATGCCCGGATACATGAACGTCACGTAGTCCAGCCCGGCCGGCGCCCCGCGGATTCCCATGGTGGCGGAGATGCCCCTGCCGATGATCAGGAGGTACAGGAGGGGCTGGCCGATCATGCCGACGATGCGCTCCCGCTCCCGGATGAATCGCCAGATCTCCCGCAGCCAGATCGTGTACATGGTGTTGAGTCCGGACATCATCGGCGGTTCCTCCACATGCGCGCGTGCGCGCGGAACGAATCCATCTGCGACGCCTCCTCGTCCCGGATGGCGCGGCCGGTGAGGGAGAGGAAGACGTCGTCCAGCGTGGGCTGCTTGATTTCCAGGCTTTCCACACCTGATCCCACCGCGGCGAGGATGCGCGGCGCCAGGCTCGCGGCGTCGGCGGTGCGAATCACCAGGCGGCCCTCGGCGTGCTCGGCGTCCAGGCCGAACTCCTGCTTCAGGCGCGCGGCGAGACCGGGGAGGTCCGGGCCCCGCAGGTAGATGACGTCGCCGCCCAGCCCGCGCTTCAGGGCCGCCGGCGTGTCGAGGGCGACGATCCTGCCGTGGTCGATGATGGCGATGCGGTCGCAGTGCTCGGCCTCGTCGAGGTAGTGCGTCGTCATGAAGATGGTGATGCCGGTTTCGTCGCGCAGGCGCTTTACGTAATCCCAGATGGCGGCGCGCGTCTGCGGGTCCAGGCCCACGGTGGGCTCGTCGAGAAAGAGCACGCGCGGCCGGTGGAGCAGGCCGCGGGCGATCTCCAACCGCCGCTTCATGCCGCCGGAGAAGGTCGAGACGAGCGACTGGCGCCGGTCCTTGAGGCCCATCATGTCCAGCACCTCGTCTGACCGCTTCCGGTAGACGTCGGCGGGCACGCCGTAGAGACGCGCGTGGAAGCGAAGGTTTTCCTCGGCGGTGAGCCGGCTGTCCAGCGAGGGGTCCTGGAACACGATCCCGATCTGCTTGCGGACGTCCATCGCCTGGCGGCGCACGTCGAAGCCGGCCAGGCGGGCCGTCCCGGACGTGGGCGCCAACAGGGTGGCGAGCATCTGGATCGTCGTCGACTTGCCGGCGCCGTTGGGGCCGAGGAAGCCGAAGATCTCGCCCTCCTCCACGGTGAAGGCGATGTGGTCGACGGCCGTGATCTCGCCGAACGTGCGGGTGAGCTGGTCGACTTCGATGACGGGTGCCAAAGGCGTGTCACCTTCTTCAGCCAGGGTGGTTCACGGTGATTTCCTCTTCCTGGTTATAGCACGCCACGGCGCGCTCTAGGCAACCACCGGCACCCTGCGGACCCGTCCGTCGGCCTCATGCCGTGGCCTGTCGCGCGGCCCGCACGGCCAGGGCGAGCATGGCAGCGTCGAACAGGGCGAGGGCCGCCGCCACGGCGAGCACGCCGCCCGGGTTTCCCCCGAGCACCAGAACCCTCGCCCCGTCGACCGCATGGGTCATGGGGTTCAACACCTCGTCCAGGCCCGGCGGCACGGTCTACACGACGTCGGGCGCCGGCACATCCCCTCGGCTCAGCGTGCCGACAATGCGATTCAGCGCCGCGAACCAGTCCGACCACTTCGACGGCGTCGCCCCGGACGAGCGGCTCGCCACCCAACGCCTCCGCGCAGAGCGCCGCCGCTCGCTGCCGGGCCGAAACGTCGCGCCAGCTCAGGCGCACGACGGCCCCGCGCCGGATGGAGAAGCTCAGCCCGGCGACCGCCTCCCTGTCCGCAAAGCACTTTCGAACGTCGATGACCTCGACCATCGGCTCCGCATGTCCCGTCAGGGCGTCCCACCTCCCGGCATTCTGGGCGGCACCCGGTCGCGTCACCGTTCGTAGAACTGCGGCGGCTCCACGCCCAGCAGCCGCAGATAGATGAATCCCTGCCCCCGGTGATGGATCTCGTTCTCCAGGGTGTAGAGCATCCTCTCGAAGTGGCTCTGCGGCGGGCCTCCCCAGAACGGGTCCGGCTCGACGGTCAACAGCCGTTCCACGGTCAGGCGCTGCCAGAGTTCCCGGGTGCGAGCCCGCACACGCTCGCATGCGGCGAGCAGGTCCGACTTCGTTTGAACACCTGCGCATGTGTCCTGCGTGGTCCACTCGCCGGTGGCGATGCCGCGGACGTAGCCGTCTTCGAGGTCTAAAATCTCCTTCACCATCGCGGCGAACGGGCGCAGCGGCTCCACGGGGCGGTAGGTGAACAGCTTGTCCTCGGGAAACGCTTCGATCGTGCGCAGCGTCAAGCGGCGATTGCCCTCAAGGACTTCAAGCAGCGCGGCGGGATCCAGCAGGGACGACATGGATCCTTCCTCCTTGCATCCACGATGTGGTCCGACCCGACTTCCGGTCTTAACCCAGCTCTTGCTCCAGCACGCGGGCCACGGCCCGCAACCGCTCCCGTTCGAGGCGGTAGTACTTCACGTTGCCTTCTCTCCGCACCCGCACAAGGCCGGCCGCCTCAAGTTGCGCGAAATGGCGAGAGACGGTGCTCGGGTGCAGGCGCAGCGCCTCGGCGACCTGGCCGGCGAACATCTCACCTCCCCTGCGCAACAGTTGCAGCATGGCGACGCGGGTGGCGTCGCCCAATGCTTCCAGAGCGGGAACCAGGTTGCCGAGATCGAGCACCTGCAGGCCCGCGGAGGGGTCCGTTCCCTGGGCCGCAACCACGCCTTTGGACGGCGGCGCTGCGATCCGTCCGGCCGACGTCCCACGCGTGTCGCGGCGTGCCTCGGAGCGACCCGATGTCGCGGGCAGGGGCTCGTAGAAGACGCGGAACCGGTCGGCAACCCGACCGGGCGGCGCCCAGCCAAGGCCGGCGCGGGTGATGGACATATAACTGCCAAGGTGAAGGCAGGGCACGAACTGCAGGTGCCGCGCGCGACGCAGCGGCGCGTCCAGGCCGGGCGGGGGTTGCAGGCCCGTCACCTCGAGAACGACCTCGTCGGCAGCGCGCGGGCCTCCCCCGCACACCGCCCTCCCCCCGGCCACGGAGTGTTCGAG
>JADGHN010000105.1 GCA_019683875.1 Clostridia bacterium | reverse complement strand
TATCCGGCGCTCGTCAACGACGCGGCGGTGACGGAAGTCTTCCGCGAGACGGTGCGCGGCGTGCTGGGCGAAGACGCGCTGGTGGACCAGGAGCCGTTCATGGGCGCGGAGGACTTTGCGTACTACCTGAAGGAGCGGCCGGGGGCGTTCCTCTTTCTGGGCGCGCGCAACGAAGCCGTGGGCGCGCACTTCCCGCACCATCACCCGAACTTCACCGTCGACGAGGCGGCGCTCCCTTACGGCGTGGCCGTGCTCGCGGCGACGGCCTGGCGGCTGCTGGAAGGGCGCGCGGCCGGGCTCGCGACCGCGGCCGTGTGACGCGCGGCGGCGCCTCGCGTGCGGCGCTACCGCGCCTCCAGCTTGAAGCGGCCGAGGTCGCGGTACACGGGCCCTTCCGGCGTCAGCGTGCTGTGGATGAGGCGGACGTCCCGCACCACCTGCTCTCCCCACGAGCGCCGCGCGGCATCGGTGAAGGCGGCGGGAAGCGCCACGGGCGCGGCGCCGTCCCGCAGCCGGGCCACCGTGAGGTGCGGCTCGAACGGGCGAGCGTCGAACGGCACGCCCAGGCCGCGCGCGACCTCCTCGACGACCGCGGCCAGCGCCGCGAGCGCGGGTGCCCCCTGCCCCACGCCGACCCACAGCACGCGCGGCCGCTTCAGGTTCGGGAACGCGCCGGCGCCGCGCAGGGTGATATGGAACGGGCGCTGGCGGTCCATCGCCTCCCCCAGCGCGCGCGCGAGCGCTTCGACGGTCGAGCGCTGCAGGTCCCCGAAGAACTTGAGCGTGAGGTGCAGCTGCGCGGGGGCGACCCACCGCGCGTCGAGCCCCGTGCTGCGCAGTTCCTCCTGCCAGGCGGCGATGGCCTGGCGGGGCTCCTCCTCGATGCGGACCGCGGCGAAACACCGCAACGGCGTCAGGTTCCGAGGCATGCAGCGATCTCCAACCACAGCCCCCGCGCGGCCCGCGCGCGGTGGCTGACACGATTCTTCACGTTGGGCGGCAATTCGCCGAACGTGCGGCCGAATGCCGGCAGGTAGAAGAGGGGGTCGTAACCGAAGCCGCCCTCCCCGCGGGGCGCCTCCAGAATTCGGCCCCGGCACGTCCCCCAGGCGACGGCCTCCCGCCCGTCGGGCCGCACGAGGACGAGGCAGGCGACGTAGCGCGCGCCTCGGGCCTCCGGGGGGACGCCGCGCAGTCGCTCCAGCAGGAGAGCGTTGTTCGCCGCGGCGCCCGCCCCATCGCCCGCGAAGCGCGCGGAGCGCGGTCCGGGCTCGCCGCCGAGGGCGTCGACCTCCAAGCCGGAGTCGTCCGCGAGGGCCGGCAGGCCCGTCGCCGCAACCGCCGCGCGCGCCTTCAGGCGGGCGTTGTCCTCATACGTCTCCCCGTCTTCCTCCGGCGCTGGCGCGCCGGGTGCGACGTCGGCCAGCGAGACGAGGCGGTCCGCCCAGGGGCGCAGGATGGCCTGGAATTCCCGCAGCTTACCGGGGTTGTGCGTCGCGATGAGGAGCCGCGTCATGCCGGGCCGGCGTCCTCCTCCGCGGGCGGCGCCCCCACCAGGGCCGCGAGCGGCCCCAGCGCCGCCTTCTGCGCGTCGACGATCCGCGCGATGCCCTCCAGCGCCAGGTCGACGAGCCCGTCCAGCACGTCCCGCGCGAAGGGACGGCCCTCCGCGGTCCCCTGCACCTCCACGAGCTCCCCGGAGCCCGTGGCGACGACGTTGAAGTCGACCTGCGCCGTCGAGTCTTCTTCATAGTTCAAGTCGAGGCGCGCTTCCCCCTCCACGACCCCGACGCTCACGGCGGCGACGTAGTCGCGCAGCGGGGAACGGGCGAGCTCCCCGGCGTCCAGGAGCCGTGCCATGGCCTCGGCCACCGCGACGAAGGCTCCGGTGATGCTGGCCGTGCGCGTGCCGGCGTCGGCCTGGATCACGTCGCAGTCGATCCAGATGGTGCGCTCGCCGAGAAGGTCGAGGTCGACGGCCGCCCGCAGCGCGCGGCCGATCAGGCGCTGGATCTCCACCGTGCGCCCGCTCTGCTTGCCCCGCGACGCCTCCCTTGGCGTCCGCTGTTGCGTCGCGCGCGGGAGCATGCTGTACTCCGCCGTGATCCAGCCCCGGCCCTGTCCCCTCAACCAGGCGGGGACGCCGTTCTCGACCGAGGCCGTGCAGATGACGCGCGTGTCGCCGGCGACGATCAGCGCCGATCCTTCCGGATACTTCAACACCGACCGCTCCAGCATGAGGGGGCGCAGTTCGTGGGGCCCGCGGCCGTCGCTGCGTGCCAAGCGCATCGCTCCTTCGAGAAAGGGTGCGGGACGCGCGCGGTGCGGCGCGCCATCGTCCATTGTCCCCCGAAGGGCGGGCATCGACAAGCGAACGGGGAACGACTAGGGTAGACACGGAAGGGAAGGATGCAGGCGTGTCCACGTTTCAGGAACTGACCGGGCGCCTGAAGGAACTCCTCGCGCCGCCGCTCGCCAACGACTGGCCGAACCTGCCGGTCACGCGCGCGGAAGGATCCTTCATCTGGGGCGCGGACGGCACCCGGTACATCGACTTCACCCAGGGCTTCGCCGTCAACAACACCGGACACCGTCACCCGAAGGTGATCGCCGCCGTCAAGGAGCAGCTCGACCGGCTGGTGCACTCCGCCATCGGCGTCACTGCGTATGAGCCGGCGCTGCGCCTGGCCGAGCGCCTGCGCGAGATCACCCCGGACGGCATCGAGACGTTCTACTTCGGCAACAGCGGCGCCGAGGCCATCGAGGCCGCGATGAAGCTGGTCCGCTACCACACGCGCCGGCCCGGCATCATCGCGTTCTGGGGCGGCTTCCACGGGCGCACGTACGGCGCGATGACGCTCACCGCTTCCAAGGCGAAGTACCGCATCGCGGCGGAACCGCTCGTGCCGACGGTGTACCACTCCGTGTACCCCAACGTGTTCCGCTCGCCGTACCGCGACGATCCGGACCGCGTGGCCAAGGAAGCGCTCGACCATCTCCGCAGGCTCTTCCTCTATGAGATCGAGCCGTCCCAGGTGGCCGCGATCTTCGTCGAGCCGGTGCAGGGCGAGGGCGGCTACATCGTGCCGCCGGCCTCGTTCCTGCGGGGGCTGCGCGAGATCTGCGACGAGCACGGCATCCTGCTCGTCTTCGACGAGGTCCAGTCGGGCTTCGGCCGCACGGGCAAGATGTTCGCGGCGCAGGTGTTCGACGTGCGTCCGGACGTGCTCTGCATGGCGAAGGGGATCGCCTCCGGCTTCCCGCTGTCCGCGGTGGGCGCCTCGCACAAGATCATGGGCTCGTGGGGCTCGGCGGCGCACGGGACCACCTTCGGCGGGCATCCGGTGAGCACCGCCGCCGCCCTAGCGACCATCGACGTGCTCCTGGAGGAGAGGCTGCCCGAACGGGCGGCGGCGCTGGGGCCGCGCGTCATCGAGCGGCTGCGGGAGATGCAGAAGCGCTTCCCCGTGATCGGCGACGTGCGCGGCGTGGGGCTCATGATCGGCATGGAGTTCGTCGACCCGAAGACGAACGATCCGGACGGCGACCTCGCCCACCGTGTCATTGCAGCCGCGTTGAAGCGGGGCCTGCTGCTGTACCCGGCGGGGCCGCACGGCCAGGTGATCCGCCTCATGCCGGCCCTGAACGTGCCGGAGGACGTGCTGAACGAGGGCCTCGACATCCTCGAGAAGGCGATCGCGGACGTCGTGTGACGCCCGGAGCGCCCCTGGGCGCCCTCGCGCCCGCCCTCGCCCGGAAGCCCTCAGGCTTCCGGGCTTTTCCTTTCGCGCGGGGAAGGAATCGCCGCCGTGTCCCCGAATAAGCGTGGCTTAACTTGACCTTTTGGAGGGATGGTCGTTGGCCGAGTTACAGACCCGCAAAGTGGCGCAGGAAGCGCGCACCGCGCCCGTCGCGTGGATCACCCTGTTCGGCGCCCTGATCGGCGTCACCGCTCTCATCCCGATCTTTCCGTACGTCGGCGGCGGCGGGTACGTGCCGCTCCTCGTGCCGTTCGCGGCGATCGCGCCGCTGCTTCTCGGTCCTTCCGGCGGCATCGTCGCCGCGATCGTCGGCGGCGTCATCGGCATGTTTCTCGCGCCGGCCGGCTTCCCGATGGGACTCCTGGACGTGCTGCTGACCGCCGTCCTGCCGGCCGTGTACACGGCGAGCATCGCGCACCTGAACAAGAACCGCGTGCTGTCGTATCTTCTCGCCGTCGTCAGCGCGGCGTTCGCCGTGGTGTTCCCGTTCTACGTGCCGGGCGCCAGCGCCGGCTTCCAGGCGCCGCCGGAGCCGCTGTACCAGGCTCTGTCCGCGATCTACTGGCTGCCGTCGCTCGTCGTCATCTTCAGCCCCATCGGCACGCGGCTCATCCCGTCGCTGGTGGCCTCGGAGGCGCGCCCGCGCAAGTACGCCGGCATCTTCCTCATCCTGATCTCGGCGCTCTGGCTCTGGTTCAACCCGTGGGCGAAGCCGTACTGGTACATCCAGCACTACGTGCCGGCCACGGGCATCGCCACGCTGATCGGCTACTCCTGGTGGGTGCCCGCGCTCGCGGCGGTCGTGACGGCCATCTCCGTTCCCGTCCTTGAAGCGCTGAGCCGCAGCGGCCTCCCGAAGGTCCGCGACGGCCTGTGGTGAACCCCGGCGGTCTCGAGGCGGCGGCGCCCGTCGTCCGCCTCGACCGCGTCACGTTCGGGTACGCGGAGGACCGACCGGTTCTCCGGGACCTCACGTTCGAGCTGCGGCCGGGCCAGTTCCTCGCGGTGTTCGGGGCGAACGGCGCCGGCAAGTCGACCCTGTGCTACCTCCTGAGTGGCGTCGTGCCGCACATCTACGGCGGCGCGCGGCGGGGCGAGGTCGTTGTCGACGGGATCGATCCCTGGGACGTGCCGATGTGGGAGACGGGCCGCCACGTGGCGATCGTGCTCCAGGACCCGGAGTCCCAGCTGTCCATGCCGGAGGTCGGGCTGGAACTGGCCCTGGGCCCGTCGAACTTCGGCGTGCCCGCGGAGGAGATCCGGCGCCGCGTGGAGCGCGTGCTGCCCGTCGTGCGGCTGGAGGGACTGGAGCGCCAGCCGACGCACGCCCTCTCCGGCGGGCAGAAGCAGCGCGTGGCGCTGGGCGCGGCGCTCGTGATGCAGCCGCGGCTGCTCCTTCTGGACGAGCCCACCTCGCAGCTGGACCCGCTGGGCCACCGCGAGGTGCTGGAGGCCCTCTCCCGCCTCAAGCTGCGCGAGACGGGCCAGGCGGTCATCATGACGACGCACAACTGGGACGTGCAGGACCTGGCGGATCTGGTGCTGGTGCTCGACCAGGGGCGCGTGGCCGCGTTCGGGCCGACGGCCGCGGTGCTGGCACAGACGGAGCTTCTCGAGCGCGCCGGCGTGCAGCCGCCGCCGCTGCAGCGGTTCTACGACTTCCTGCGCAGCGTGGCGGCCAGGGCGGACGCGGCGCCCGGGGCGGCGGCGGCTGCGGCGGGGCCCGCCGCGGGCGATGCCGCGGCCGCGGCCGAGGCGGCGGGCGCCGAGCCGCGCGCGGATGCGGCGGCGGAAGGCAGCGCCGCGGCGGCGGCGGGCGGCGGCGGGGCGCGCCTTGCGACGGCGGGCGAGGTCGTCGCCCTCGCCCTTCACCTGCTGGAGACGGGCGCGCTGAGGCCGCGCCCCGCTGGGAGCGGCGCGGGCGGCGCGGCGCCGGCCCCGGCCCCGGCCCCGCCCCCCCCGCCCCCCGCCCGCGCCGCGGTA
>JADGHN010000104.1 GCA_019683875.1 Clostridia bacterium | reverse complement strand
TCTTTGCGATGTGTCTTTTTTTTATATTTTTTTTTTTTTTTTGTTGGGGGGGGGGGGCCCCGCGGGCCCCCCGACGCGCGTTGTCCTAAGGCCTCGTGTCGACTGCCTGAAGAGGGTGCCCTTCCAAGATCTGCTCGACTTCCTCGTATCCCGTCGGGAACGAGTAGTTGTAGCGCGCCGGAAGCGCGAACACGTACTGGTCGTTGCGGCCGAGCTCCGACGGGTTGATCGGCGCCGCGCCGATGTGGAATTTGCCCTGCTGAAGAGCGTCCCACTGCGCGAGCGTGAAGATCATGATCGGGATGTCCTGGCGCGGGTGTTCAGCCGTCCATTGCGGATGCCGGATGGAGATCATCGGACCCGTTTCGACGATCTTGCCCGCGTCCTGCCCGTCCACCGCCGCGCCTTCCCACTGGCCAGTCACGATGGAGTAGCCCTTCCAGCTCTCCGGCAGGGTGAACGTGAAGCCGTACTCCGTGTTCTTGTACACGATCGCGTTCGCATCCTCGTACGTCCCGAGCGTGACGGCGTCGATGCGCCAGCCCTCGTCGGCCTTTGTGGCCACAAGCGTGATCGGGCGCCTGGCGGCGACCCCTCCGTTCGCCTTTTCCACGCTCGTCACCTCGATGACGTCGCCCTTCACCTCGTACGACGACTCGGACCGCTTCTCGATGGACTTGATCTCGATCCGATCCGGCCACGGGCTGGACGTCAGCCTTCCTGGAGCCTTCGCGGGATCGCGCTGCCATTCCGCGAGGAGCTCGGGCGACACGAACTCGCTGTAGTTTTCTTCCATGGCCTTGCTCACGACGTCTTCGGGAGCGAGGAGCGACACGTTTTGGAGCTGCTGGCCGAAGCCCTCGACCAGGGTCCTGACCGCTTGCGCGTCCGCCTCTTCAGAATTCTCCGATATCGCGGGACTTTGGCCGGTGTCGCCCGGGCGGGGTCCGTTGCCCCCGCCGGCGCAGGCCATCAAAGTGACGCCCATCAGCACGACGAGCGCCGTCGACAGCGTCTTTCTCAACGTCATCACCTCATGTTGACCGCTCGCGTTCCTTGATGGGGCGGACGGCGAACGTGGGATCCAAGCCATTATGACGCCAGCGGGACACATGGGGTTCCTGAGAATTGCTGGTCTCCATCGCAACCTTGCCGATGGCGTTGACGGCGATGAGAATGTTCATGCTTCAGGTTCCGCGCCGGGCGCGGATCCGCAACCAGGGCATGAAAACCTACTGGAAGGTGGACACCGCGTCCGATCGGGCGCGGTCATTCAGGGAGCGCCTGCAAGTGCATAAATGATGAATCGGGCCCCGCGGACCTGGATGGCCGATGCCCCGTGTGCTCCCAGCCAAGGAGGGAGGGCGTGATCCGGGGGCCCGTCTTATGGTATGGAGCTCCGGGCGGACGTGGGACAAAGACGGCGACCGCGTCGTGCGTCAGTCTGCCTGGAAGCCGATCTTCTTGTGCGTCCCGTCGCAGAAGGGCTTGTTGTGGGAGCCGCCGCACCGGCACAGCGCCACGACATGCGCCTTTTCCGGAATGGGAATCTCCTTGCCCTCGCTGTTGACCAGGCGGATGGGACCCGTGACGAGATACGGGCCGTTCTTGCTCGGCTGGATCTGGACGACGCCGTCGCTCACGTCGAACGACCTCCTGTCAGGCGAAATGTGGTTACTCGCATTCGTATAGTATTGCCCGGACGCTGTCAACGCTATGCGCCGGCGCGGCGCTGGCTGGCGGGCCGGCGCTCGAAGCGTCCAGGGTGCGATCACGACTCCGATTCGGGCGAATCATCGGGCGTGCTGCTCGGCGTGTGGTTCCGCACGACGCGGCACAGGAACGCTCCAGACGCCGCGATGGCGCCGAAGGCGAGGTCGCGCGCGATGTCCCACGGATTGAGCGGTTCGGCGCTGGCGAAACACCCGCAGCCCGACTGGCCCAGCCCGTTGGCCAGCGCCCAGGACATCAGCGCGGTGAAGGCGAGAAAGCCCACCGTGGCCACCCACAGGCCCACCTCAAGCCAGCTCCACGCCTGCCACACGAGAAGCAGAAGAAGCGCGACGGCCAGGGCGAATTCCGCCACCGGAACGACGGGCGCCGTGAGAGTCACGGCCGGATCCGACAGGCCGTAGCCGGCCAGGGCGCGGCGGAAGGCGTCCGGATAGGCCCACTTCGTCCAGGCCGAATAGCCGTAGATGCCCGCCGTGACGATGCTCGCCGCACCGGCGAGCCACGGCGCGCGGTCGCCGAGCGGCCGCACGGTCCGCCCGCGTCCGGACGCGGACGTCATCGGCTGTCTCCCATCGCCTGGCGGTACCATGACTCGAAATCCCTCGCGCTGATCAGGCCCTCGTGCTTGGCGAGCACGTTCCCCCTGCCGTCCAACAGGACGAACGTGGGATAGGCCTCCAGCCCGAGCCGGGTGGCCAGCTTCATGTCGGGGTCGTAGTAGAGCGGGCCGTCGTAGCCGAACCGCTCGGCGTACTGCTGGACGGCCGCCTGGATGTCCTTCGCCGACGCCGCCGGCTCCCGCGAACCCTCCTGGCCCTGCTCAGGGTGGCCTTCCGGGCCGGCCTCGGCCACGCCGACGTACGGCGTCGCGTTGACGGCGATGAAGCGCGCGCCCTGGCCTTCGACGAAACTCCGGATCGCGGGCAGGTCGTACTTGGACTCGTACGCGCAGTACGGGCACCAGGTGGCGAACAGCTCCAGGACGACCGGACGGCCGTCGTTGCGGACGGCGGTCGTCTGGCCGTGAGCGTCCGGCAGCTCGAACAGGACGTCGCGTCCGAACGGGGACGACTTCTTGGGCAGCGCGACGACGAGCAGCGCGGCCGCCGCCAGCGCCAGCACGACGACGGTCAGCAGGATCCGCGTCCGGCGCTGGCGCGCCTGGTCCGCCTGGCGGCGTTTCTTGACGTTGCTCACGGTGTTCATCGCCCTTCTTCGGATGTTTGCGGTTTCGTTGACGGGCGGCCCCTCGGCTGCCTCGCGCCGCCAGGCGCTGCGGGCCCCCCGGGCTGCGCGGCCTCCGCGTTTCCATACGTGGACCGGGTTTGCGATTCCTGCGCCCCACAGGTAGAATACAGTCCCGCCGCCGCCCGGCTATGGCAAAGGTTGGATCGCCTGGGTTGTCCAGCATAGACTGAAAATGGTTTGCGCAAGATGGGACCAACAGGCAGGAACGGGCCTGGCGCGGGGGGAATAGGGATCCAAGCCACACCGAAATCGCTTCGGGAGGTTTCCTTTCTGTTCGTGCGACGCAGGCTTCTCGCCGGCGCCCTTTTCTTGTGCCTTGCGCTCGCCGTGTCCGGTGGCGCGTGGGCGTACGCCCGCCACGTGGCCTACCGCGTCACGGTCGACGGCGCGGACGTGGGCGTCGTCGCGAACCCGGCGGTCGTGTCGCAGGCCATCGAAACCGAGGCGAAGCGCCGGGGCTTCAATCCCGATCGCGTCGTGCTCGTGGAGTCCGTCCGGACCCGACCCTTCCACAGCCTGTGGCCGGCCAGGACGCTGGATGCGGATGAGATGGCGACCCGTCTCTCTGGCCGGCTGACCTTCCAGCTGCAGGCGGCGGACCTGATCATCGACGGCAAGCGGGTTCTCACCCTGCCGGACCGCAGGACGGCGGAAGCGGCGATTCGGAAGGTGCGTGAGGACTACCTCGCGTGGATCGGCGCGGATCGGGACGGCGTCACCGTGAAGTCGATCGAGCCTTTGCAGAAGATTGAGATCAAGCTGCGGGCGACCGATCCCGACACCGTGGTGGTCGACCTGGACGAGGCCGTCGCCTTGCTTGAGCGCGGGACGGACAAGCAGGACGAGCACACCGTGGCGAAGGGCGAGACGCTCTGGGAGATCGCGCAGGAGCACAATCTCAGCCCGGACCAGATCCTCGCCGCCAACCCGGGTCTGCAGCCGACGCTGCTGCAGGTGGGGCAGAAGGTCAGCCTGGTCGTGCCGGAGCCGTACATCACGTTCCGCGACACGGAGGTTCACGTCCAGAAGCTGTCGATCCCGTACACCACCCAGACCGTGAAGGATCCGGACCTGTATCCGTGGCAGCGGGTCACGCGCCAGGCCGGCCAGCCCGGATTGAAGGAAGTCACGACGGAAATCGTCAGGGAAGCCGGTCGGATCGTCAGCACGGACGTCGTGTCGACGACCGTCCTGAAGCAGCCCGTGAAGGCGGTCGTCGCCGTCGGCAGCAAGGCCGTGCCCGTCGCCTCCGGCACCGGGGCGTTCGTCTGGCCCACGCACGGCGGCGTGGTCACCTCGCCGTTCGGCACGCGCTGGGGTTCGCTTCACCCCGGCATGGACATCGGCGTGCCCATCGGTACGCCGGTGTACGCCGCCGACAGCGGCACGGTCATCGCGGCCGGCTGGGAGTCGGGCTACGGCAAGCGGGTGATGATCGCCCACGGCAATGGGCTCGTCACCTTGTACGGGCACCTCTCCAGCATCCGCGTGAAGCCCGGCCAAGAGGTGAAGCGCGGCCAGGTCATCGGGCTGTCCGGGATGACCGGCAACGCCACCGGGCCGCACCTGCACTTCGAAGTCCGCGTGAACGGCACGCCCGTCAATCCCACCCGCTACTTGCGCTGAGCCGCTTGCGCCGAGACGGGCCCCGTCTCCGAGCCTCGTTCCGGCGACGCTCCGTCAGACGGAGCGAAGAAGGCCGAGGGGCGTCTGGAAGGCTCCCTGACCGAGAGGGTTGTCGCGTAACGCCCTGCGCACGAGGTCGCGCCGGACGTTGCGCGACGCGCCGAGGACCTCGCTGCCGATGTCGTTGACGTCGACGATCGCGGCGCCGGTGTTCCGTTGGAGGCGGTCGGCGATCGCCTGCGCGACGCCGTCCGGGTTGAGCGGCGCGAGCGTCACGCAGCGGTTGTACGGCGGCTGCGCCCAGGTTGTCGGACCGTCGATGGCCGCCACGCGCCGGCCGGCAACCCGGTAGAAGTCGCCGGACCGACCGAGCATCCGGGAGATCACGTGCACCCCGGCCGCGACCAGAATGCGCAGCGTGCCCGCCTCCCGCAGGGCCATTTCCATGGTCTCCGGTTTTCCGAGGCCGAACCCGTACGGCACCTTGCGGACGCGGCTGGCGAGGAAGCGGGCGAGCGGCCGCGGCTGGATCTCGTCGATGGGCACCGCGCGGCCCTGGCTCGCCGCGGTCGCCTTCTCGCTGATGAACACGATGTCGCCATCCTGCAGGTGCGGCGAGGCATAGCGGGCGACGACGTCGACGATGTCCTCGCCGGGCATGATCACGTGCGTCTTGATCATGAGCCGGCGCCAGAGTTGCCCGTCCACGTCGATCGTCGTGTCGGCGACGACGCTGCCCAGGGCTGCGGCCCGGGCTTCCGCCAAGCGGTCGTCCTCGTTCAGCGTCGCGGGATGTGAGGTGTCGTTCACGCCGGCTTCCTCCGCTTTCTCATCTCAGGATGCCACGCACCAAGTTGTTCATACGCGGCACTTCCGTTTTATCATGCCGCTTCCATCAGATCCACGATGCGGAAGACGCTCGACGCGCCGGACGTGATACTCTGGTGCGAGGAAGTTTACATAAGCATTGCGATGATGTGCGCGGATGCCACGCTGGAATGAGCACGGTTTCCACGCCGCGATGAAAGGAGGATGGCCCATGGCGACGGCGCGAACGGCACTGCCGCTGCAGCCGCCCGCCCCGATGCCCGCGCGCCCGCGCCGCGCCGCGCGCACCCTGGCCGCCGGCGCCGCGCTCGCCCTGGCGCTGGCGCTGGCCCTCGCGCCCCCGGCG
>JADGHN010000103.1 GCA_019683875.1 Clostridia bacterium | reverse complement strand
CCGCCAGTCCCAACCGCCGGCCCCCGCCTCCTATGCCCGGATCTCGACCGTCTGCTCCGTCAGGCGCTTGATGAGGTCCCACTTCGGCTCGAAGCCCAGCCCCGGCGCCGTGGGCAGCGGGATCGTGCCGTCCGGCCGCACCGTGACCGGCGGGTCGATGATGTCCTCGTCCCAGTAGCGGTCGCTGCCGGAGGTGTCGCCGGGCAGCGTGAAGCCCGGCAGCGAGGCGATGGCGATGTTGTGCGCCCGCCCGATGCCGGACTCCAGCATGCCGCCGCACCAGACCGGCACGCCCGCCGCGCGGCAGATGTCGTGCACCTCGATGGCGCGCTGCAGCCCGCCGACGCGCCCGATCTTGATGTTCACGATGCGGCAGGCGCCGAGCTCGATCGCCGTGCGCGCGTCCTCCGGCGTGTGGATGCTCTCGTCGAGGCAGATCGGCGTGCGCAGGCGCGGCTGCAGCCGGCTGTGGTGGATGATGTCGTCGTGCGCCAGCGGCTGCTCGATCATCATGAGGTCGAGCTCGTCGAAGCGCGCCAGGTGGTCCGCGTCCGTCAGCCGGTACGCCGAGTTGGCGTCGGCCATGATCGGCGTGTCCGGGAACCGCCTCCGCACGGCGGCGACGAAGTCGTAGTCGTGGCCGGGCTCGATCTTCAGCTTGATGCGCCGGTAGCCCTGCGCCACGTAGCCGCTCACGACGTCCACCAGCGCCTCCGGCGACGCCTGAATGCCGACGGACACCCCCACGGCGATGGGCTTCTCCTCCCCGCCCAGCGCCTTCCACAGCGGGATTCCCTGCGCGCGCGCGTACGCGTCCCAAAGCGCGCTCTCGATGCCCGACTTCGCCATGTGGTTGCCGCGGACGAAGTCCAGCCGCGGCGCGATCTCGCACGGGTGGTCGAACGGCTTGCCGAGCAGGGCCGGCACCAGCCACCGCTGCAGCGCGATGAGCGCGCCGTCCACGAATTCCTCGTTGTAGAGCGGCTCGTCCATGGCGACGACTTCCGCCAGCCCCGTGACGCCTTCGCACTCGGCTTCGACGAGGATGAAGCGCCGGTCCAACTCCACGCCGAAGCTGGTCCGGAACGGAGACTTCAACTGCATGCGCAGGACGTGCAGGCGAACGCGTTCGAGCTTCATCGCTTCGCGCCTCCCAAGATGAGTTCGTAGCGGCCCACGCCGGCGGCCGGGTCACGGTGGAAGGAGCGCACCCGCGCCCCCATGGCGAAGGCGTTCTGGAACGCGGCCGCCGACGCCTTCCGCCAGGCCCGCGCCAGGTCCATGTCCGCCGCCTTGATCGCTTGAAAGCGCAGCGGGATCTCGATGATGCCCCGCCGCCAGGGGCCGGCGGGCCACAGCGGCGCCTCCGGCGCCCGCACGGGCTTGATGAGGGGGCCGGCCGCGGCCTCGCCACTTTCTGCACCGGCCGCGACCTCGCCCGGACCGGCCGCCCCTTCCGCGCCGGTGCCCGGACCGGGCGCGGCCGCGCTCCCCGTGGCCGGTTCGGCGAACCCGTCTTCGCGTGTCCGTGCGGCGAGGAACACGACCGGCGCCGCATCCTCGACCTCGACCGGCTCCGGGCCCGCCGCTTCGCCTCCCACCCACCACTCGGCCAGCAGCCGATCCGACGGCAGGCCGCGGTTGAGCCGGTCGTTCATCTGGCCGTAGTGGTTCGGCAGGTAGACGCGCGCGACGGCGCCCAGTTTAACGAGGTTGAAGTTGGCGTTCCCCGCCTCCAGCGGGTCGAACGTCCAGGTGATGACGCGGTACCCGCGTGCCCGCGCGATCTCCCGCTGCCGGAACTTCAGCGCCGCCCCCACGCCCCGGCTCTGGTAGCGCGGGTCGACGGCCGCCATGTGCGACCACATCCACGCCGTCCGTCCGTCCCACGCCGCGACGCCCATGCAGAAGCCGACGACCTGGCCGTCATCGCGCGCGACGACCACCGTGCCGCCCGTCTCCGCCGCCACGAGCATCATCTCGGCGGGGACCGCGACAGAAGGTCCCCACGTCTCGGCCTGCAATCGCTCGGCGGCGTTCAGGTCGGCCAGCGAACGAGCCTCTTCCACGACGATCATGCTGCTCACTCCAAACGCGTGGCATGGAATTCCACGCGCCGTTTCAATGTCCTTTACGTCCGCCCAAAGGCTCCGCGGCAGGAAGGAACTGGACCGGCCATGGCGAATCGAGTAGACGTTCCAATTCATCCGGCCGTTTCCCACCCTCGGCTGGTCTTGGAAGGCGGGACGTTCCTCTGGCCGTCAGGCGGGAAGAGACGGAATCGATCGTCGCCTCCGTGGGGCAAAAGATCCGGCAGATCCGTACGCGAAAGGGTCTTTTGCTGAAAGATCTTGCAGAGCGCACGGGCGTGACGCCGTCTCTCATCAGCCAGGTGGAAAGAGGGCTTGCGACGCCTTCTTTGCACACGTTGCGCGCTCTGGCCGACGCCCTCGAGGTTCCGGTCGTCACCTTCTTTCAGGAGCCGTCCAACCAAGAGGGCGTCGTCATGCGCGCAGCGGACCGCCCGCGCCTCTCCCTGCCGTCTTCGGAGGCCGTCTACGAGATCCTCAGCCCGCGGGACAGCGACAAGCTGCTGATGGCGGAGGTCCGCCTCCGCCCGGGCCAGTCCACGTCGGCCCGCCCGTTCGCTCACAACGCGGACGAGGTCACCGTCGTCCTGAAGGGCACGGTGAAGTTCGAGTGGGGCGACCAGGTGTTCCGCCTGCGCACCGGGGACAGCATCCTGATCCCGAGGGGCGTCCCCCACCGGATGACGAACATCGGCTCCGTGGAAGCGCGCGTGATCTTCTCCATGACGCCGCCCAGCTTCTGACAGACGCCGCCCGGCTTCCCACCGCCCCCGGCAAGGGCCTCTCCAATTTCTAACAAAAAATTGTCATTCCGGTTACAATCGCCATTCATGCCAGGACCGGAGACGGGCCGCATACAACCTCCTTCGTATCCAAGGAGGTTGTCGAGACGATGCACGTTCACGCCCTCGGACGCCGGTTCGCGGCAGCCGCTCTCGGGCTGCTCCTCGCCGCCGGCGCCGCGCTGCCGCCCACGGCCGCCGTGCGGGCGGCATCCAACGCTTCCCCGTACGTCGATGTCGACGCTCACCGGTACGGCTGGGCCCTGCCCGCCATCCTGGACCTGCGCCAGCGCGGCCTGATGGTCGGCGTCGACGCGAACCACTTCGCCCCCGGCCGGCCCCTGACGCGCGCGGAGATGGCTGCGCTCTTCGTGCGGCTGAAGCAGGTGCCGATGGACGGCGTCGGCCCGCGCTACAGCGACGTGAAACCCGGCCAGTGGTTCTTCGAGGAAGCGGAAGCGGCCGCCGCCAACGGCCTGCTCCTCGGCGTGGCGAAGGACCGCTTCGCGCCGCAGGATCCCGTCACGCGCGCCATGACGGCCGTGGTCGCCGTGCGCTCGCTGGGCCTCGACCGCGTCGCCCAGGATCTCCGCAACGCCGCCCTCCCCTACCGCGACGCCGCCTCCGTGCCCGCCTGGGCGCGCGGGGCCGTCTCCATCGCCCACGCGCTGGGCGTCATGAAGGGGGACAGCGCCGGCTTCCGCCCGCAGGACACCGTCACGCGCGCGGAAGCCGCGGTGATCCTTGAGCGGCTGCTCGCCGTCCCGGACACGGCCGTCCGCGCCCAGGGCAACCGCGCCGTCGCGTACGTGAACGTCGACGCGTCGCGCACCGAGGTCAATGTCGGCGACCGCGTCACGTTCCAGGCCTGGGGCCACGACGCCGCCACCTACCTCATCCCCTCGACGGTCACGTGGTCGGCGACGGGCGGCACCATCACGTCGAACGGGACCTTCACCGCCACGACGCCCGGCACGGCCAAGGTCACGGCCACGGTCCCCGGCACCCAGGCGACGCGCACCGTGACGGTTAAGGTGCACAAGCCCGCAAAGCTCGTGTTCGGCGATGGCCTGCCGCCCGTCGTGCTGCGCGGCACGCCCTTCACGGCGGCCGTCGCCGTGCTCGACAGCGCGGGCGCCCTGGACGCCGTGGACAAGGGCCGCGCCGTCGCGCTCGACGTGACGGGGCCGGACGGCCAGACCCGCACGCTGACGGCGAACGACAGCGGCGGCTGGGCCACGTTCACCGTGACGCTCGACGCGGCGGGCACCTACCGCCTGACGGCCCGGTCCGGGTCGCTCGCGGCCGCCTCCGCCCAGGTGCAGGCCGTCGAGCAGCCGGTGGGCAGCCTGGAGCTGACGGTTGACGGGGCGCCGGCCGGCCCGGACCCGCTCCCGCGCACGGCCGGCGACGCGGCCGCGCTGACCGTGGCCGTGCGGGGCACGGACGGCAACCTGCGGCCGGAGCGGTTCCCCGTTCGGTTGAGCGCGTCCGGCCCGGGCGCCAGTCTGACGCAAAGCTCCGTGCTGATTAGCGGCAGCGGCGCGGCCGGCCAGTTGCGCCTCGCCGCGCCCGGCCAGGTGACGCTCTCGGCCAGCGTGCCGGGCGGCGCCGTCCTCGGCGCGTCCGCGAGCTTCGCCGTCCAGCCGCGCGGGACGGTGCAGGTCGTCGCCGCCAACCCCGCGCAGATCACGGCCGGCCAGACGACGACCGTGCAGGTCCGCCTCCTCGGCCCCGACGGCGCCCCGCGCACCGATTCGGGCGTGACCGTCACCCTCGTGCCGCACGGCCCGCACGGCTACGACCTGCCGGCCCTGACCGCCACCACCAAGAGCGGCGTGGCCTCCTTCAGCTTCGCGCCGATCTTCGCCGGCGCGTACGGCTTCAGGGCCACCGCCTCGGGCTTTACCCCGGGCGACGCCTCCGGCGTGCTGACCGTCGTGCCCGCGCCGCTCGCGCAGCTGACGGTGCACGCCGCGCCGTCGACGATCCTCGCCCCCGGCCAGTCGGTGTCGATCTACGCCGCCCTGGCCGACCGCTACGGCAACGCCATCGCCGCGCCGTTCCAGCTGCGCGTGCGCGCCGGCGGCGGCTCGGGCACGCTGGGCGGCTCGCTGAGCGGTGCGCTGTCCGGCGCCGTCGCCGACGGGCTCGACGCCCAGGCGACCCTCGCCGGCCCGGGCACGGCGGCCACGTTCGCCGCCGGCGCGGCCGGTGCGCGCACGCTCACGTTCTCCAGCCCGGACCACCCGCAGCTGGCACCCGTGTCCGTCACCTTCCGCGTGGTGCAGCGGCCGGCGGACGTCGTCGCGGGCAAGGGGCTGTGGCTCATGTTCGGCGACTGGAAGGCCGTCGACGATGACCAGATCGTGCGCCGCGCCGTGCAGGGCGGCTACACGCACATCTACTTGGAGATCGCCACGAGCGGCGACGGGTTCTACGGCCGGCGGGCGCTCGACCAGCTCATGTGGAAGGTCCACAACGCCGGCATCGCGTTCATCGCGTGGGTGTACCCGGACCTGCGCAATCCGCAGTACGACACGGCCTGGAGCCGCGACGTGATCGCCTACGCCACGCCCGAAGGCGACCGGCCGGACGCGTTCGCGCCGGACATCGAGGAGGTGCTCGACCCGGCGACGGTGCAGGCGTACGCGGCCGCCGCGCGCGCGGCGCTCGGGCCGGACGGGCGCTTCGTGGCCATCACCTACCCGCCGCAGTCGCGGCCGGACTACCCGTTCCGGCAGCTGGCGCCGTACGTGGACGCCTTCGCGCCGATGAGCTATTGGCACCACCGCGTGCGCGAGTACACGTTCGCCGACGCGTACCGGTACGTGGCCGACTCCGTGCGCCAGCTGCGCCAGCTGGCCGGCGCGGACGTGCCGGTGAGCGTGATCGGCCAGACGTACGACATGTTCGCCTCTGGCGGCAAGGGCATCTACAGCCCCACGCCGCTGGAGCTTGAGGGCGCGTGGCGGGCCGCGGTGGACACGGGCGCGATCGGCCTGTCGTTCTACCGGTGGGGGACGACGACCGACGAGGAATGGGCCGCGATGGACGCGCTCCAGCTGCCGCCGGACGGCGGCGCGGGCGCCCCGGGGGTGGCGCGGAGGTAGGCG
>JADGHN010000102.1 GCA_019683875.1 Clostridia bacterium | reverse complement strand
CTCTTCGTCAAGCTCTCGCCGAACGCCCCGGACGTGCTCGGTGTCGCGGAGGCGGTGCTGGAGGCCGGCGCGGACGGGCTTTCCCTCATCAACACCTACCTCGCCCTGGCCATCGACGTCTGGCGCATGCGGCCGGTGCTGCCGGGCATCTTCGGCGGCCTTTCCGGACCGGCCATCAAGCCGCTGGCCCTCCGGTGGGTCTGGGAGGCGCACGCGCGCTTCAAGGTGCCGGTGATCGGCATGGGCGGCATCCGGGAGTGGAGCGACGCCGCGGAGTTCCTCCTGGCCGGCGCGCACGCGGTCGCGGTGGGGACGGCCAGCTTCACCGATCCGCGCACGGCGTCCCTCGTCGTCGATGGATTGCGGAAATGGCTGGACGAACGTGGCTTCGCGACGGTGGGCGAGGTCGTCGGCCTGGCCCACCGGGCGATCGATCGTGAGGAGGCCTGGCCCGTTGGGCAGTGAACCGTCGGATCGGCTCGTCGTGGCGTTGGACGTGACGACTTTGGAGGAGGCCAGGGGCTGGGTCGACCGGCTCTGGCCGGCGGTGCGGTTTTACAAGGTCGGATTGGGCCTCTTCACCGCTGCCGGACCCGCGGCCGTCCAGTTGATCAAGGAGCGGGGCGGCCGGGTCTTTCTCGACCTGAAGTTTCACGACATTCCCAACACGGTGGCGCAGGCCGTGGCTTCGGCCACGGCGCTGGGCGCCGACCTCGTGACGGTGCACGTGTCGGGCGGGCGGGCGATGATGGAACGCGCCGTGCAGGCCGCGGAGGAGGCCGGCGCGCGGCACGGGCGGGCCCGGCCGAAGATCGTCGGCGTGACGGTGCTCACCAGCCTCGATGCCCGCGCCATCGAGGAGATCGGCGAGCAGGGACCGCTCTCCGACCTCGCGTTGAGGCGGGCGCAACTGGCCAAGGCCGCCGGCCTGGACGGCGTCGTCTGCTCCCCGCTTGAGGTGAAGCCGGTCAAGGCGGCGGGCGGGCCGAGCTTTCTCGCCGTGACGCCCGGCATCCGCCCGGCCGGCGCGGAGATGGGCGACCAGGCGCGCGCGGCGTCGCCGGAGATGGCGCTGCAGTGCGGCGCCGACATGCTCGTCGTGGGCCGGCCGATCCTGGCGGCCCCCGATCCGCTCGCCGCCGCGCGGCGCATTCTCGCGCAGATCGAGGCCGCGTTGAAGGAGCGGGAGCGCGGCGCGGGACGGGCGGCGCCGGGCGCGGAGCACGGAAGGAAGCGGGGTGGAGCGTGATGGCGCCGGATCTGCTGGCCCGGCTGAAAGACGTGGGCGCGTACCGCGAAGGCCATTTCTTGCTCACCTCGGGACGCCACGGCGACCGTTTCTTCCTTCTGCCGCTCGCCTTCCAGCGCCCGCGCCTCGCCGAGGCCATCGGACGCGCCGTGGCGGCGCTCTTCGAGGGTGAGCGCGTCGACGCCGTCGTGGGGCCGGCCACCGGCGGCATCATCCTCGCGCATGAGGTGGCGCGGGCGCTCGGTGCCCGCTCCATGTTCGCGGAAAAGGACGGCGACGCCATGGCGCTGCGCCGCGGCTTCCGCCTTGAGCCGGGCGAGCGGGTGCTCGTCGTGGAGGACGTCGTCACCACGGGAGGTTCCGTAAACAAGACGATCGCGGCGCTTGAACGTTTCTCGCCCGAAATCGTGGGCGTCGGCGCCGTGATCGACCGCAGCGGCGGGCGCGCCGCGTTCGGCGCGCCATTCCGGGCCGTCGCCGCGGTGGAGGCGCGCGACTGGGCTCCGGAAGAATGCCCGCTCTGCCGCGACGGCGTGCCGCTCGTTCGCCCAAAGCAAGAATCTTGAACACGAGCGGCGTGCATAACGCGCCGTCGTCCCGCGCAAGATAGGACCAACCTGCTGAGGGTGCTCCGCAGGATCGCGGAGCTGAGAGGCCGAAACGGCCAACCTCCAACACCAGATCCGGTTCATACCGGCGTTGGGAAGCAGGCCAGGAGCGGACCCCGATGGGGGTCCGCTCCGCTTTTTTGCGCGGCGCCCGTCAGTACGCCCGCGCGAACCACACGGTGTGCTGCGCCGGCTCGCCGCAGACGAGGCAGCGCGCCATCTTCGCCGGCGGATCGAAGGGGATGTTGCGCGACGTCGCCTTGGTCTCTTCCTTGACGCGCGCCTCGCACGCGTCCCGACCGCACCAGCCGGCGAGGACGAAGCCGCGCCTGTCCTCGAGGATGGCCGCCAGTTCGGACAGCGTCTCGGCCTGGAAGCTGTGCGCCTCGAGGAACGCTTCCGCCTGCCGCAGGAGCGTCGCCTGCACATCGTCGAGCAGTTCGAGGATGCGCTCCGCCAGCCCGTCCTGGCTGAGGGTGACGCGCTCGCCGGTGTCCCGCCGCGCCACGACGACCTGGTTCTGCGCGAGGTCCCGCGGGCCCAGCTCGACGCGCAGCGGCACGCCGCGCAGCTCGTACTCGTTGAACTTCCAGCCCGGGCTCTTCGTCTCGTCGGCGTCGAGGCGCACGCGCACGCCGGCGTTGCGCAGCCCGTTGACGATCTCGCGCAGCCGGGACAGGACCTCGTCCCGCGTCTTCGCCGGGCCGACGGGGATGGCCACGACCTGCGTGGGCGCCACCTTCGGCGGTAGGCGCAGGCCGCGGTCGTCGCCGTGGACCATGATGATCGCGCCGAGCAGCCGCGTCGACGCGCCCCACGACGTCGTGTGCACGTATTTCCGCTCGTTGTCCTGGTCGAGGAACGTGATCTCGAAGCTGCGCGCGAAGTTCTCTCCCAGGTAGTGCGACGTGCCGGCCTGCAGCGCCTTGCCGTCCTTCATCATCGCCTCGATGGAGTACGTGTCGACGGCGCCCGGGAACTTCTCGCTCGGCGTCTTCAGCCCCTTGATCACCGGGATGGCGAGGTCGTTGCGGGCGAAGTCCTCGTACACGTCCAGCATGCGCAGCGTCTCTTCCCGCGCCTCGGCCTCCGTGGCGTGCGCCGTGTGGCCCTCCTGCCAGAGGAACTCGGACGTCCGCAGGAACGGCAGCGTCCGCTTCTCCCAGCGCACGACGTTGCACCACTGGTTCAGGAGCACCGGCAGGTCGCGGTACGATTGGATCCACTGCGCGTACATGTAGCCGATGACCGTCTCGGACGTGGGCCGCACGGCCAGGCGCTCCGTGAGCGGCTCGTCGCCCACGTGCGTCACCCAGGGGAGCTCCGGGTTGAAGCCTTCCACATGCTCCTTCTCCCGCATGATGAAGCTCTCCGGGATGAAGAGCGGGAAGTACGCGTTGCGGTGGCCCGTCTCCTTGAACCGGCGGTCCAGGCCGCGCTGGCAGGCCTCCCACAGCTCGTACCCGTCCGGCTTGAAGACGATGCAGCCCCGCACCGGCGCGTAATCCATCAAGTCCGCGCGCCGGATCACGTCGATGTACCACCTGGAGAAATCCTCGGACTGCGGCGTGATGTCCTTGACGAACTGCCGCTCGTCCGCGCCCTGTCCTTCCGCCATGGACAACCCCTCCTCGACAACGAAAAATGGCCGCCCCCGAAGGGACGGCCTGGGCCGCGGTACCACCCTTGTTGGCCCCGCGCGGCGAAGCGCGGCGCCCACCTCTGGGCCGCGATATCGGGCGGCGCCGCCCGGCTCTTCGCCGGGAGCTCGCGGGTGGGGCCCCTCGCCGCCGGCTTCCCGCTCGCACCGATCACGGGAATCTCTGACGCACGGCCGCGCGCGGGTGAGCCCGCTCATCGCGCGTCTGGTGATGCCGCTATTCTGCCCGACCCCGGGCGCGGCTGTCAAACGGGACCGGGCAGGAAGGGCGGCGCCGGGTGGCCAAGTGCACGCCCAAACCCCGTCGAAAGCGAGGACCGTAGCATGAGCGCGATCCCCTCCACCGCCGCGTCGGACGCCCGCCGCCCGCTCCAGGCGACGGATCTTCTGCGGCTGGTCTTTCTCGGCGGCATCGCCATGCGGCCCGACGGCCGCCAGGCGGCCTTCGTGCGCACGACGATCGACGCGCAGGAGAACAAGTACCGCTCGCAGATCTGGGTCGTCGACCTGCCGGACGGCGAGCCCCGCCCCTTCACGGCGGCGGGCGCCCACCGCGACACGCACCCCTGTTTTTCGCCCGACGGCGCGCACCTCGCGTTCCTCTCCGACCGCAGCGGCTCCACCCAGATCTGGGTGATGCCGACGGGCGGCGGCGAGTCGGTGAAGCTGACGGACGTCGACGGGATCGAGGGCTTCGTCTGGCGGAACGCCGACGAACTCGTCGTCACCGTGCGCGTCGGCCCGGAGGGGCCGAGGGCGCCGGAACCCAAGGATCCGCCCCCGCCGCAGACCTTGGAGGAGCAGGACCGGCGCCACAACCGGGACGTCCGCGTCATCGACCGCATATTCTACAAGCTCGACACGCAGGGCTTCCTCGGCGACGAGCGCAGCCACCTCTTCCGCCTGAGCCGTCGCGGGGGAGACCTCGTGCCGTTGACGTCCGGCGACTGGGACGACGAGGACCCCGCCGTCTCGCCGGACGGGCGCTGGCTGGCCTTCGTCTCGAAGCGCATGCCCGACGCCGACCTGGTCCAGGCGAGCGACATCCACGTCATGCCGGCCGAGGGCGGCGAGGCTCGCCGCGTCACGAACTCCGAGGGGTACGCCTTCCGGCCAGCCTTCACGCCCGACGGGCGCGCGGTGGCCTTCCTCGGGCGGCGCGCCGAGGGCGAGGGGCGCTTCGACGAGGCCCGCCTCTACCTCGCGCCGGTCGACGGCTCGGCGCCGCCGCGCTGCGTGACGCCCGAGTTCGACCGGTCGCTGGAGGACGCGTCGATCGGCGACACGCGCGGTCACGGCGGCACGATGGCGCCCGCGTTCTCCCCGGACGGCCGCACCGCCTTTCTTCTGTGCTCCGACCGCGGGGTGACGCAGATCGTGGCCGTGGACGTCGAAAGCGGCCGGGTGACGCCCGTGTCCTCAAGGGAACGGAGCGTCTTCGACGCCGCCTTCAGCCGGGACGGCCGCGCGTACGTGGCCCTGGCCACCGATCCGCGCACGCCGCACGACGTGTGGTACGGCACGCGTCCGGCGGACGGGACGGGGCCGTGGACGGAGCGCCGCCTCACCGAGGTCAACGCGGATCTCCTGCGCGAGGTCCACGTGCAGGTGCCGGAGCGCATCGTCTTCCGCGCCGCGGAGGGGCCGGAGGTGGAGGGGTGGATCCTCAAGCCCGTCGGGTTCAAGGAGGAGCAGGCCGAGAAGGTCCCGGCGGTGCTGGAGGTCCACGGCGGGCCCGAGGCCATGTACACGCCGGGCTTTTTCTTCGAGTTCCAGCTGCTCGCCGCGAACGGCTTCGCCGTGATTTTCTCCAACCCGCGCGGCTCGGCGGGGTACGGCAAGGCGTTCCGCCAGGCCATCCACCGCGACTGGGGCAACAAGGACTGGGCCGATGTCCAGGCGCTGCTCGACGCCGCCCTCGCGCGCGGCTTCATCGACCCGGACCGCGTGGGCATCGCGGGCGGCAGCTACGGCGGCTTCATGGTCAACTGGGCGATCGGGCACAGCGACCGCTTCCGCGCGGCCGTGTCCATGCGCAGCATTTCGAACTGGATCAGCGACTTCGGCACGAGCGACTTCGGCTACCTGGACGACGACCTCTTCGGCACGCTGCCGTGGCGGGACCCGGACGCCTACTGGCGCATGTCGCCCCTCTGGTACGTGGAGCGCGTGCACACGCCGCTCCTGTTGCTTCACGCCGAGGAGGACTACCGTTGCCCGGTCGAGCAGGCGGAGCAGTTCTACGCGGCGCTGAAGAAGCTGGGGCGCACCGTGCGGCTGGTGCGGTACCCGGGGGAATCGCACGAGATGTCGCGCAGGGGGAAGCCCTGGCATCGCGTCGACCGGTTGCGCCGCATCGTCGACTGGTTCGCGACGCACCTCTCGACGCCGGCTGGCCGCTAGGTCGCGTCACGGATACAGCGTCATGCCGCGCGGCTCCACGGCCGCGCGGCCGGCCGGCCGCGCGCGGCGTTCGGCGACGCCCGCGGCCGGGTAGGCATTCACGCGGGCGACCC
>JADGHN010000101.1 GCA_019683875.1 Clostridia bacterium | reverse complement strand
GCGTTGCCGATACCGTTCAGCCGCGCGTTTTCCCGAGCGTCGGCGACGGCCTCGGGCACGATCTCCAGCCCCAGCACCTCGCGCGCCCGCGCGGCGAGGAGGAGCGCGATGGTGCCGATGCCGCTGTACGCGTCGAGCGCCCGCCCGGCCGAATCGCCGGCGTACTCGAGCGCCCTTCGGTACAGGACCTCCGTCTGCGCGGGGTTGACCTGATAGAAGGACTCGATCGACACGTGGAACGCGAGGCCGAGGAGCCGGTCGCGCACGTACGGCCGGCCCCACACGGTGCGCGTGCGAGGCCCGAGGATGCGGTTGCCGCGCGCGCGGTTCACGTTGACGACGAACCCGGCGAGCCCGGGCACCTCGGCGCGCAGCGCCGCGGCGAAGCCGGCCTCGTCCGCGAAGCCCTCGCCGTTGAGCACGAGCGCCACGAGCAGTTCCCCGGTGGCGACGGCGACGCGCGCCACGACGTGGCGCACGAGCCCCGCGTGGCGGGACTCGTCGTACGGCGGCAGCCGCCAGCGCTCCAGGAGCCGCCGCGTCGCTTTGAGCGCCGGCACGAGGCGCTCGTCCTCGAGGCGGCAGTCGTCGAAGTCGACGACCTCATGGCTGCCCCGCGCGTAGTAGCCAAGGCGGAGCGTCCCGCCCGGCCCGGGGGCCACCGGCACGGCCGCCTTGTTCCGGTAGTGCCAGGGCCGCGCCATGCCGAGGATGTCCCGGACGCGCACAGCGCCGGGGCCGGATCCGGACGCGTCGAAGCCGCCGATGCGCTCAAGGGCGTCGATCACGATCTTCCGCTTCGCCGCCAGCTGGGTTTCGTACGAGAGGTGCTGCCAGGCGCAGCCGCCGCACTGCGTGAAGACGGGGCAGGGCGGTGGCACGCGCCCCGCGGCCGGCGCCTCGACCCGCTCGATGGCGGCGCGGGCGTAGCGCGGCCGGGCCTCCAGGATTCGCGCCCAGACGCGGTCGCCGACGGCGCCGTAGGGCAGGAAGACGGCGTAGCCCTCGTGGTGGGCGACGGCGTCGCCGCCCGCCGCGAGGTCGTCGATCTCAAGAAGAAGGCGGTCGCCCGGGTTCGGGCGCTTCCCGCCCGGGCGCTTCCCGCTCTGTGCGTTCATTCTTCCAATGCCTGGCGGACGAGCTCGTTCGCCAGGGCCGGGTTGGCGCGTCCGCGCGTGGCCTTCATCACCTGGCCGACGAGGAAGCCCACGGCGTTCGTCTTGCCCTTCCGGTAATCCTCGACGGCCGCCGGGTTCTGCGCGAGGACCTCCTTCACGACGGCGTAGAGCGCCTCGCGGTCCGCGATCTGCACGAGGCCCCGCGCCTCGACGATCGAGCGCGGATCGCCGCCCGTCCTCACCAGCTCCGGGAAGATCTCTTTCGCGATCTTGCCGGTGATCGTCCCTTCCTCGATCAGGCGCAGCAGCGCCACAAGGCCCTCCGGCGTCATGCGCGTGTCGGCGAGCGTCTCGCCGGTCTCGTTCAGGTATCCCTGCAGTTCCACCATCACCCAGTTCGCCGCCTGCTTCGCGTCCGCTCCGCGGTCGAGGCAGGCGTCGAAGAAGTCGGCGAGCGGACGCTGGTCGACGAGCACCGAGGCGTCATACGCGGAAAGGCCGAGGCGCTCGTACCGGGCGCGCCGCTCCGCAGGCAGCTCGGGCAGGCTCCGCCGGATCTGCTCCACCCAGTCCGCGTCGAGGCGCAACGGCACCAGGTCCGGTTCAGGGAAGTAGCGGTAGTCGTGCGCCTCCTCCTTGCTGCGCGAGGGCGTCGTCTGGCCCGCGCGCTCGTTCCAGTGGCGCGTCTCGCGAACGACGCGCTCGCCGGACAGCACGACGGCCCGCTGGCGCTCCGCCTCGTACTCCAGGGCCTGCTTGACGGCGCGGAAGGAATTCATGTTCTTGACCTCGACAAGCGTGCCGAAGGCGTCGCTGCCGACCGGCCGGATGGAGATGTTGGCGTCGCAGCGGAGGCTGCCCTCCTCCATCCTCACGTCGGAGACGCCGGTGTAGAGCATCACGTTGCGCAGCTCCTGGAGGTAGGCGCGCGCCTCCTCCGGGGAGCGCAGGTCCGGTTCCGACACGATCTCGATGAGCGGCACGCCCGCGCGGTTCAGGTCGACGAGCGTCCCCAGGCGAGGGTCGTGCAGGGACTTGCCCGCGTCCTCCTCGAGGTGCAGGCGCCGGATGCGCACCCGCCGCGTTCCGCCGCCGGGGAGCGGCACGTCAAGGTAGCCGTTGGTTCCCAGCGGGCGGTCGAACTGCGAGATCTGGTACCCCTTCGGAAGGTCGGGATAGTGGTAGTTCTTCCGATCGAACTTGGTCACCGGCGCGATCTCGCAGTGGAGCGCCAGCGCCGCCCGCACCGCATACTCGACGGCGCGCCGGTTGGGGACGGGCAGCGCCCCCGGCAGGCCCAGGCACACGGGGCACACGTGCGTGTTGGGCGGGTCGCCGAACGTGACACGGCAGGCGCAGAACATCTTGCTCTCGGTGGAGAGCTCCACGTGGACTTCCAGGCCGATGACCGTCTCGAACTCGGTCGAGGCCGCGACGCGACTCATGCCGAACCCTCCCCGGCGGACGTGACAAGGCCCAGCGGCGGCCGGCGGCGGTGCCAGCTGGTGGCCCGCTCATAGGCGGCGGCGGCGGCGAACAGGCGCTCCTCCTGGAACGGCGGAGCCATGAGCTGCAGCCCGACGGGTAGGCCCTGTTCGAAGCCGCACGGCACGGAGATCGCCGGGATGCCGGCGAGGTTCGCCGTCACCGTGCAGATGTCGCTCGCGTACATGGCGAGGGGATCGTCCGTCTTCTCCCCGAGCGCGAAGGCGACCGTCGGCGAGGTGGGCGAGGCGAGCAGGTCGTACCGCTGGAAGGCCTGCTCGAATTCCGCGCGGATCTTGGCGCGCACCTGCTGCGCCCGCTTGTAGTACGCGTCGTAGTAGCCGGAGGACAGCGCGAACGTGCCCAGCATGATGCGGCGGCGCACCTCCGGACCGAAGCCGCGCCCCCGCGTCCGCTCGTACATGTCCACGATGTCGTCCCCCTGGACGCGCAGACCGTAGCGCACGCCGTCGTAGCGGGCCAGGTTGGAGCTGGCCTCCGCCGGCGCCACGATGTAGTACGCGTCCAATCCAAGCCCCGCCGTGGGCAGGCGGCACTCCTCCACGGCCGCGCCCAGTTCGGCCAGCGTCTCCAGCGCGGCCACCGTCAGGTCGCGGACGACGGGGTCGATGCCCTCGGCCTCGAACATCTCACGCGGCGCGCCGATCCGCAGCCCGCGCACGCCGCGTTCCAGCGCGGCCATGTAGTCCCCGACCGGTTCCGGAGCGCTCGTGGCGTCGAGGGGATCGCGGCCGGCGATCACGGTCAGCGCCAGCGCGGCGTCCGCCACGTCCCGGGCCAGCGGGCCGATCTGGTCGAGCGAGGAGGCGAAGGCGACGAGCCCGTACCGGGACACCCGACCGTAGGTGGGCTTGAGACCGACGACGCCGCACAGCGCCGCCGGTTGCCGGATGCTGCCGCCGGTGTCGCTGCCGAGCGCGAGCGCCGCCTCGCCGGCCGCGACGGCCGCCGCCGACCCCCCTGAGGAGCCGCCGGGCACGCGACGCGTGTCCCAGGGGTTGCGGGTCGGAAAGAAGGCCGAGTTTTCCGTCGACGAACCCATGGCGAACTCGTCCATGTTCGTCTTCCCGACGATGACGGCGCCGGCGCGGCGCAGGCGCCGGACGACCGTCGCGTCGTACGGAGGGACGTAGTCGGCGAGCAGGCGCGAGGCGCACGTCGTCCGCATCCCGGCCGTCGACAGGTTGTCCTTCAGCGCGACGGGCACGCCGGCCAGGGGCCCGGCCGACTCCCCTCGGGCTAGCGCTTCGTCGACGGCGCGCGCCTGCGCGAGCACGTCGCCCTCGTCCAAAGGCGAGATGAACGCCTGGACGCGCGCCTCGACGGCTTCGCGGCGGTCGAGGAAGGCCCTGGCCACCTCCGTGGCGCTGACCTCGCGCCGGGCGATCCGGTTGCGCAGCTCGTGCGCCGTCAGTTCATGGAGCTTCACGCGTCCGCCTCCTCGTGGGCGACGACGCGCGGGACGCGGAAATAGCCCTCGTGCGCGTCCGGAGCGTTCGCGAGCGCCGCCTCGCGCTCGAGGCCCGGCCGGGCCACGTCTTCCCGCCATACGCTGTGCAGTCCCCCGACGTGCGCGAGCGGTTCGACGCCCTCGACGTCGACGGCGCGCAGCCGCTCCACCCGTTCGAGGATGCCGTTCAGCTCGGCGGTGAGCGCGCTCACCTCCGCCGGCTCAAGGCCGAGCCGGGCCAGCTTGGCGATGTGGCGAACTTCATCTTCCGAAATCGGCATCGTCGGTTCCCTCGCTTCCTGCGCGCGCGCCGCCCCGCCCGTCGCCGCCGGCCACGGCCGCGCGCGCCTCCTCCACCAGCTTCATGAACGCGGCCTCGTCCAGGACCGGCACGCCGAGCTCCCTCGCCTTGTCCAGCTTCGATCCCGGGCTTTCCCCGGCCACGACGTAATCCGTCTTGCGGCTCACGCTGCCGCTGACGCGGCCGCCCAGCGCGGCGATCATCTCCTCCGCGTCCCGCCGTGGGATGGAGAGGGTGCCGGTCAGGACGAACGTCTTGCCGGCGAACGGCAACTCCCCCGACGGGACGCGGCCCGGCTCCTCCGTGCGCACGCCCGCCTCTTTGAGGCGCGCGATGAGCGACGCCGTCTCCGGCTGCGAGAAGTAGGTGACGACGCTCCGCGCGATCTTCTCTCCGATTTCCGGTATGGCCGTCAAGTCCTCCACCGACGCGCGCGCCAGCCGGTCGATGTCGCCGAAGTGCGACGCGAGCAGCGCGGCCGCCCGCTCCCCGACGTGCCGGATGCCCAGCGCGAACAGAAGCCGCGAGAGCGGCCGCTCCCGGCTCTCCTGGATGCGCGCGACGAGGTTCTCGGCCGACTTGCGGCCCATGCGCTCCAGCGGCACGAGGTCTTCGGCGCGCAACCGGTACAGGTCCACGACGTCCCGCACGAGGCCCGCCTCGAGGAGCCGGTCGACGAGCGACGGGCCCAGCCCGTCGATGTCCATGGCGTCCCGCCCCGCCCAGTGCAGGATGCGCTCCCGCACCTGCGCGGGACAGGCCGTGTTCACGCAGCGCCGCACGGCCTCGCCCTCCTCGCGCACGGCCGCCGAGCCGCACACGGGGCAGCGGTCGGGCATGACGAAGGGCCTCGCGTCTTCCGCGCGCGCGGCGACGTCCACGCCCACGACCTGCGGGATCACGTCGCCCGCCTTCTGGATGACGACCCAGTCCCCCACGCGCAGGTCCTTTTCACGGATGTAGTCCTCGTTGTGGAGGCTGGCGCGCGAGACCGTGGACCCGGCCAGGCGCACCGGCTCCAGGACGGCGAGCGGCGTCAGCGCGCCGGTGCGCCCCACGGAGACGACGATGTCCAGCACCCGCGTGCGCGCCTGTTCGGCGGGGAACTTGTAGGCGACGGCCCAGCGCGGGCTGTGGCTCGTGCTGCCGAGATCCTCCTGTTGCCGGAGCGAGTCGACCTTCACCACGACGCCGTCGATCATGTACGGCAGGTCCGCGCGCCGCTCGGCCCAGGCGAGGCAGGCCTCGATGACCTCGTCGACCGCCTCGCAGCGCCGGTTTTCCGGGTTGACGTTGAAGCCCCACGCGCGCAGCGCCTCCAGGGCGGCCCACTGGCTCCGGGGCGGCCCGGCCTGGCCCGGGAAGCCCTCGGCGGCGAGGATGCTGTAGACGAAGCAGTCCAGCTGGCGCTGCGCCGTGACGGACGGGTCGAGCTGGCGCACGGAGCCGGCCGCCGCGTTGCGAGGGTTGGCGAAGAGCGGTTCGCCCGCGGCGCGGCGCGCCTCGTTGAGGCGCTCGAACGCGGCCACCGGCATGAAGACCTCGCCGCGCACGACAAGCCGCGCCGGCGCCTCCGGAGGGAGCACCTTGGGAATGGTCTCGATGGTCCGCAGGTTCGCCGTCACGTCCTCGCCGACCTCGCCGTCGCCGCGCGTCGCGCCGCGGACGAAGCGGCGGTTCTCGTAGGTGAGCGCCACCGAAAGGCCGTCGATCTTCGGCTCCACCACGTACGCTGGAGACTCGCCCTG
>JADGHN010000100.1 GCA_019683875.1 Clostridia bacterium | reverse complement strand
TCCGGCTTCTCCACGAAGTCGGCGACGACGACCGGTCCCTTCGCCGGGTTGCCGCCCAGCGGTCCGAAGTCGGCGATGCCGTACCGGCTCGTCTCCTCCATGGACACCGGCAGCACGCCGACGACCGCCATGCCCGTCTCCTCGTGCACGGCGACCAGCTGGGCGATGGCGGCCGGGTCGCCCTGGTACACGTCGTCGCCCAGGAGGAGCGCGAACGGTTCGTTCCCCACGTGCCAGCGCGCCTGCAGCACGGCGTGGCCCAGGCCGCGCGGCTCCGCCTGGCGGATGTAGTGAAGGTTCGCGAGGCCGGCCGGCTCCACGACGACGCGCAGGAGCTCCGCCTTGCCGCTCATCTCCAGGTGCTTCTCCACGAGGTGGATGCGGTCGAAGTGATCTTCGATGGCGCGCTTGAGGCGCCCGGTGATGAGCAGCACGTCCTCGATCCCCGCCGCCACGGCTTCCTCGACGATGTACTGGATGGCGGGCTTGTTGAGGAGCGGCAGCATCTCCTTGGGCAGCGACTTCGTCGCCGGAAGAAAGCGCGTGCCCATCCCCGCGACCGGAATGACGGCCTTGCGAACTCCCACGAACGTGCCCCTCTTCCTCACGCGACATGGAAACTTCGGAAAGGCGAGACCGGAATTCGCCGGCCCTTCTGTCAGTTCCTGCCAACCGCGGAACTTTTGTGCGACACCGGTCGACGGGGCGCGTCGAATCCCGCGGGCGCCGTGTCCGCGCCGGGACTAGTCCAAGGCGTCGTCCGGCAGCCCTGCAAACACACCGGACCGATCGAGGAGGACCCTGAACCCCTCACGGACGACGCGCTTCGTCCCAGGATCCAGCGGCCGCCGCACCATGCCTTCGTGACGACGCCGTATTCGACCTCGAGCCCGCCGGCATAGAAGACGCGCAGGGACGTCAGGATCCCCCACTCCTCGATGCGGGCGTCGACGATGTCTTCCAAACGGAACTCATCTCGAATGGCTTGCAGCGTGCGGGTCTCGTCCTGCGTGACGACCACCAGGTCGACGTCGGAGTCCTCGCGGAAGTCGCCCCTCGCGTACGAACCCACCAGGGCGACGCCCAGGATGAGGGGGCACGCGTCCGCCCAGGCCGCAAAGTGTTCGAGGAACCTTCGCACGCGATCGGTCTCTTTGGCCATGTCCGGTCTCCCTGGGTCACCTGAGTGAGCTCCGTGCGACAACCACCTGCAGCCGAACCTCATATAGCCTCATCAAAAAGAGGGCGAGGCCCGGTTCGGACCCCGCCCTCCGAACTCCGGTACCGCGGAAGCCGCGGTACCTGTGCAGGCTTAGCCGAGGAGCTTGAGCACCGCCTGCGGCATCGCGTTCGCCTGGGCCAGCATGGCCACGCCCGCCTGCTGCAAGATCTGGTACTTCGTGAACTCCGCCATCTCGCGCGCCATGTCCGTGTCCGTGATGCGGGACTTTGCGTCGGAGAGGTTCTGCGACGTGATCTGCAGGTTGTTAATGATGTACTGCAGGCGGTTCTGGATCGCGCCGAGCTGGGCACGTTGCTCCGAAACGTTGTCGATAGCCGTACTGATGGCGTCGAGTGCGGCTTCCGAAGTCGCCTGGTCCTGGTTGATCTTCAAGCCATTGACCCCGAGAGTTGTCGAGTCTGCTGCGTCAATCGCGATCGTCAGATCCTGGCCACTGTTGGGTCCGACTAGGATCGTCAGAGGCCCGTTAGTGGCATCGTGACTGCCGTCCAGCAACTTCATCGTGTTGAACTCGGTGTCTTGGGCAATGTCGTCGATCTGCTGAATGAGCTGGTCAAACTCAGCCTGCAACTTGTCGCGATCCGAAGAAGTCTCGGTGTCGCTGCTGGACTGAGCCGCCAACTGCCGCATGCGCTGGAGGATGTCCTGGATCTGCCCCAACGCACCCTCCGCCGTCTGCACCAGAGAGATGCCGTCCTGTGCGTTGCGGGTGGCCTGGTCCAGACCGTTGATCTGCGCGAGCATCTTCTGGCTGATCGCCAGGCCCGCCGCGTCGTCGGCCGCCTTGTTGATTCGGAGACCCGACGACAGGTGCTCGAGCACGCCGTTCATCCGATTGCTCGTGAGCGTGAGGTTTCTCCACGCGTTCAGCGCGGAGATGTTGTCATTCACGTACATGCCGACACCTCCACGGTTCTTGTCCACCGGGGCCCCGGCCGGTTGGCGCCCGGCGTTCACCATTCGTATCGACACCGCCTCGCCAAGCATGGAGACCGCCAGCATCCCCAATTTGGGTCGGAATAGAGACCGTTTCGGGCAAATACGTCGCCACTTCTCCATCGTTTGTCTCGATTTGGCCATCGGACGTGTCCGCACGTCGCTCAACGATTTGGCTGACTCGACCGAGGGCAAGGCATGTTGTTGCGGACGCGTCAGGAGTGGACATTCGGCGACGTCGTGGAGCGGATCCAAGAATGGCATCCGCTCACCCATGCGCAAATGATGGCGGACGACCCGAAGTTCGTGCGAGCTGGAGTCCTCCACTACGGGTCATGGGGCAACGCGGTCGACGAGTCGGGGTTTGATTACGACGAGATCTTGCGTGAGGGCATCCAGCCGGGGCTAAACCCGCCGGCGAGCGGCGTCGAGGTCGCGAGACGGAAACTGCGGCCCCGGATGATGCCCAGACGGGGGATCGGAGAGCCACGGCGGAGGCGGGCGGGGACTTCTCCCGCGCGTTGTGGTTGAAGGGTTCTACCCCGTCGGCTCCGTCGCCGCCGGGAACGTGAGGATGAAGGTCGTGCCGCGCCCCGTGCGCGTGCGGAATTCGATGGTTCCGCCCATGCGCTCGACGAAGCGCTTGCAGTTGTAGAGGCCGAGCCCGGTGCCGGTGGGTTTCGTGGTGATGAAGCTCTGGAAAAGCTGCTTGCGGATGTGGCGCGGGATGCCCGGGCCGTTGTCGCTCACCTTCAGGGCGACGCGGTCGCCGGTGGCTTCGGCGGCAAAGACAAGGCGCCCTCCGGGGCCCATGGCGTCCATCGCGTTGGAGGCGAGATTCAGCAACACGCGGACCAGGTACGCACGGTCCGCCATGAGCGTGGCGTCGGCAGGCTCCATCTCCAGCCGGGCGCCGGCCTTCTCGCAGGCCGGCGCGATCAGCCGACGGACGTGGCCGAAGAGGTCCGGCACGGGGACCGGTTCCACGCGAGGATTCGGCGTGCCGGCGAGGGTCATGAGATCGCCCAGCATCGCGGTGGCGCGGTCCAGTTCCTTGACGATGAAATCGGCGGCGTCGCCCAGCCGCCCTTGCTGGGCCTCCAGCTCCACCATGCCGCGGACGGCGGTCAGCGGATTGCGAAGATCATGCGCGGCGGCGGCGGCGAGCTCGCCCATGACGCGCACCGGTTCGATGTCCGCGAGCGCCTGTTGCAGCGCGCGCTCGCGGGTGCAATCCTCGAACGTGGCCAGAACACCGCCTTCGTAAGGCACGGCCTGCGCGCGGATCCACCGCCGCGGATTCGTTCGCTCCGCCTCCCACACGACCACGAACGGACCCTCCGCCTGCCGCGTTTCGCGAGCCAGCTCCGCCAAGAGCGGGGCGGCATCGCCTAGGGCACGAAGCAGCCGGCGGGCGTGGCCGGCCAGCCACACCGGGTGGCCGTCCTGGTCGAGCAATGCCGCCCCCACGCCCGCGACGTCCAGCACGTCGTCGCGGATGGACGGGATCGATTCGAGGAAGGGTTCGGCCTCGCGCAAGGTCACGAGGCGGAAGGCTTCGTCCAGGGCGCGGAGCGCCCCCGCGTCCTCCGGCAGCCACTCCGGCCGGAACGTCCAACCGGGGACGGCTTCCGCCGAAGGCGTCTCCGCGAAGAACACGGAGACCAGGTGGTCCACCCACGGTCCCGACCCGTCGAGGCGCTGCAGGGACACTTTCGCATAGCCGAAAAGGCGCGCCGCGTACCCGCCGACCATGGCGGCCAGCACGCGCGCGCTGGCCTCGAACCACGGGCTGTCGGCCCGCGAGCGCGGGAGACCCAGGCGAGCCCGGACCACGTCCTCCAGCGCAACGAGCGGCCAGACCTCAAAGCCGAACCCCTCGGCGCAGCGAGCGAGAAGATCGGCCACGTCCGCGGGGCGCGGCGGGGCGTGGCGACCGGCGGAGAGATGGCGGTCCAGCCAGACGGCGGCATGCAGTCCGACCAGCCGGCTGAAGCGCCGCGCCTCCCGCGGGTCGGACGCGTGGGCGAAGGCGAGGTGTGCGGCCGTGAGCCACTGCAGAAGCTGGTGCCGATACAGGGACAGGGACAATCCGCGCTTCCCCCTTCACCAGGGGTCAGTAAATGTTCGCTTTAGGACGCGGATATCCTGCGACGATTGAATCCATTTAGAACGACCGGCTTTCGCCGATCTCCGGCACCCAAGGTTCCGCTTTCGGCGCCAGATCCTTCAGCGCGGCCACAAAAGGCTCGGCGGATTGGGTCAGGAGCGGGAACGTCCGGTAATGCATCGGCGCAGCCGCCTTCGCCCTGAGGAAGGCCACCGCCCGGGCCGCGGCGCGCGGGCCCATGGTGTAGTGGTCGCCGATGGGCACGAGCGCCAGATCGATATGGAACATCTCGCCGTACAGCTCAAGGTCCCGGAACAGCGCCGTGTCGCCGAGGTGCGCGAGCGTGAAGCCCCCCGTGCGCACGATGTAGCCGGAAGGCACGCCGGTGTTCGAGGTGTGCAGGGCCGGGATCATCGTCACTTGGATGTCGTCCGCCAGGGACACGGTGCCGCCGAGGTTCATGTCGATCATGCGGTCCTGCGGCGCCCCTTCCTCGCGCACGAGGCGGGCGCTCGTCTCCGGCTGCGTCACCACTTTCGCGCCCCGCTTGGCAAGCTCGGCCACGTCCTTGACATGGTCGAAGTGGTCGTGCGTGAGCAGGACGAAGTCGACGGCTTCCGGCAAGGGGTCCTTGGCCACCGGGCTGCCGGTGTACCATGGGTCGATGACGATCCTGCGGCCGGACGCCGTGCGCAGTTCGAACGTGGCGTGGCCGATCCACTTGACCTCCAGTGCCATCGCGCACTCTCCCCTTTCAAACCTGTCCATGAAAATTCTATCGGTTCTGCCAACACGAATCCTGTCGGTTTTCATTTTGTTGACATTCTCGTTTCAAACTGGCCGGTCGGGAGGGACTGACGCTTGATCCGTTTCGAGCGCGTCACGAAGCGATACGGACCGCGACGGGGCGTCGAGGACGTCAGCTTCGAGGTGCGGCGCGGCGAGATCGTGGGGCTGCTCGGGCCCAACGGCGCGGGCAAGACGACGACGCTGCGCATGCTGACCGGCTACCTGCCGCCCTCCGAGGGCCGGATCCTCGTCGACGGGCACGATGTCGAGGAGGAGCCGTTCGAGGCGCGGCGGCGCATCGGTTACATGCCGGACAACCCGCCCCTGTACCCGGAGATGACGGTGCGCGGGTACCTGCAGTTCGTCGCCGCGCTGCGGGACGTGCCGGCTCGAAGCCGGGCGGCGAAGGTGGACGCCGCGCTGGAGCGCTTCAACCTGGGCGACGTCGCCGGGCGCCTCATCGGCCGGCTCTCGCGCGGGTACCGGCAGCGCGTCGGCCTGGCCCAGGCCGTCGTGCACGATCCGGACGTGCTGGTGCTGGACGAGCCGACGGTCGGCCTGGACCCGCGCCAGGTGAGCGAGATGCGGGAGACGATCCGCGCGCTCGCGCGCGACCACACCATCGTGTTCTCGAGCCACATCCTCTCCGAGGTCCAGGCCCTGTGCGAACGCGTCGTGATCCTCCACGAGGGGCGCGTCGTGGCGGAGGACCGGCCGGAGAGCCTCGCCCGCGCCCTGGAGAGCGGAGAGACGCTGTTTGTGGAGGTCGCCGCGGAGCCGGAGCGGGCCGAGGCCGTGTTGCGGGGCGTGCCGGGCGTCGCGGCCGTGACGCCGCTGAGGCCGCGTGCGGCGGGCGCGGCGGGGCCCGCGGGAGCCGCCTTCCGACTGCAGGCGGAACCCGGCCGGGACGTGCGGGAGGCGCTCTTCTACCGTCTCGCGGACGCGCGCATGCCGCTTCTCGCGCTCCAGCGCGACACCATGAGCCTTGAGGAGGTCTTCTTGAAGCTCACGCAGGAAGAGGAGGCGAACGCGCGTGGGTAAGGTTTGGGCCGTCGCGCGCCGGGAGCTGGCCTCCTACTTCGCGTCGCCGACGGCATATGTGCTTCTGGCCGTGTTCACGGCCATTTCCGGTTACTTTTTCGTGACGCTCGTCATCTTCTCGAGCTCGCCCGACATCGGCAGCCTCCTGGGCAA
>JADGHN010000099.1 GCA_019683875.1 Clostridia bacterium | reverse complement strand
TCGAACGATTCGTCCACGCGCCCGGAGTCCTCGCCGACCGCGACCATCGCCGGCACCAGCGCCGGCACCGAACGCACCCGCCCCAGGGCCTCTGCGAGCGTGCCGCCCGCACGGACGAATTCCCGCACGGTCAGGAGCTCTGCCTCCAGGGCCGCGTTGCCCGTCACGCCGACGGCGACGTCGAGGGCCTGCAGCACCGGCACGCCGCCGCGCAAGAGGGTGGCGAGCGTCCGCGCGAACCGCGCGATCGCCCGCTTGAGGGCGAGCGGGCCAAACACGGGCACCCGCAGGGCCAGCCTCGCCCAGACCATGCGCGCGGCCGGCTGGCGACCGGCCCACAGTCCGAGCAGCCCCAGCGCGACGAGCCCCGGTCCCCAGATCGCGTACCCCTGGCGTACCCAGCGGCTGAGCGCGAGCAGGAAGCGGGTCGTCGCCGGAAGCTGCACGCCGCTTGAGGTGAACAGCGTCACGAACTGCGGCAGGACGACGGTGACCATCACCGCGACGACGACCACCGCCACGAGGAGCACGATCTTCGGGTACGTCGTGGCCGTGCGGATCTTCTCGGCCATCGCCGCCTCCCGTTCGAAGTGCATGGCGAGGCGGCGCAACACCTCGTCGAGCGCGCCGGCCGTCTCCCCGGCGTGGAGCATCTCGACGAGCACCCTCGGGAACACGTCCGGCCGGCCGTCGAAGGCGGCGCTGAGCCCCGCGCCCCCGTGCAGGCGCGCCGCCACGCGGCGGAGCTCCGCGCGCAGGACGGCGTGCCCCGACTGCGCGGCGGACGTCTCCACCGCCTGCAGGATCGGCACGCCCGCCGCGATCATCGTCGCCAGCTGCCGGCAGAGGATGGCCAGGTCCCGCGCCCGCACGGGCGGCGCGAGCAGGCGGCCCGTTCCGGCGCCTCTCCAGGGCGGCCGCCACACGCGGCGCAGGTCGGTGACGATCAGGTCCCGCTGCGCCAGTTGCACGCGCGCGTCGTCGAGGCTCGCCGCCTCCAGGCGGCCGCGGACCGGCTCGCCCCGACGCGTCCGCGCGCGGAAGGCGAATTCAGGCACGGCTCACCGTCTCCCCGCCACCGCGTACCACTCTTCCTTCAACTCCTCCGCGTCCGCCCGCCGCACGCGTCCCTGCGCCACGGCGCGATCGAGGGCGTCGCCCATCGTCTGCATGCCGTAGCGCGCGCCCGTCTGCATGAGGCTGGCCAGCTGGTGGGCCTTGCCCTCCCGGATGAGGTTGCGCACGCCGGGCACGGCGACCAGCACCTCGGCGACGACGGCCCGTCCCCCCTCCGGCCGGGGCAGGAGCGCCTGCGAGATGATGCCCTGAAGCGTGTCCGCCAGCTGCAGGCGAATCTGGTTCTGCTGGTGGGCGGGGAAAGCGTCCACGATGCGCTCCACGGCGGACGCGGCGCCTTTGGTGTGAAGGCTGGCGAGGACGAGGTGCCCCGTCTCGGCCGCGGTCAGCGCCGTCGCGATCGTTTCGAGGTCCCGCATCTCCCCGATCATGATCACGTCCGGATCCTGGCGCAGCGCCGCGCGCAGCCCCTCGTAGAACGACGGCGCGTCCTCGCCGATCTCCCTCTGGTTCACGATGCTCATTCGATGCCGGTGGAGGTACTCGATCGGATCCTCCAGCGTCACGACGTGGCAGGACCGCATGCGGTTGATGCGGTCGACCATGCCCGCCAGGGTCGTGGACTTGCCGCTGCCGGTGGGCCCGGTGACGAGCACCAACCCGTGCGGCCGCATGGCGAGGTCCGCCACGATGTCCGGCAGCTCCAGGGACTCCAGCGCGGGCGGCTCGTGGGCGATGAGCCGGACGGCGACGGCCAGGGATCCCCGCTGCCGGTAGGCGTGCACGCGATAGCGCCCCTCGCCCGGCACGCTGAACGCGAAGTCGACGCTGCCCCTTGCGGCCAGGTCGCGCTCGCGTTCCGGCTTCATCACGGCACGGACGAGTTCTTCGATCGCCTGCGCAGGCAAAGGATCCATCTCCAGCCGGCGCAGCGCGCCGTCGACGCGCACGCACGGAGGCGACTCCACCGTGATGTGCAGGTCGGACGCCCCGAGCGCCCGGGCCTGGGCGATGAGCTCCTGAAGCAGCGTTCGTGTCTCCAACATGAGCGTTCCGCCTCTCTCCGCAGTCGCGCAATGCGGCGCGCCCGGACGGTCAGCCGTCCGCGAACGTGGCGCGCGCCACCTCTTCCAGGCTCGTCCACCCGAGGGCCGCCTTGCGCACCCCGTCCTCCCGAAGGGTTATCATGCCCTTGCGGCGCGCGGCCTCGCGCAGGACGGCGGTCGTCGCGGCGCGACCCACGAGGCTGCTCAATTCTTCGTCAAACGGAAGCACTTCGAACAGGGGCGCGCGGCCGCGGTAGCCCGTGCCGGCGCAGTGCGAGCAGCGCCGGGGCCGGTACGCCACGAAGGACCCGTCCGGGATGCCGAGGGCCCGGCGCTCGGGCGCCGAGGCCGGAAGCTCGTACGGTTCGCGGCAGCGTTCGCACAGCCGGCGCACCAGCCGCTGGGCGACGACGCCCGTGAGTGCCGCCGCCACGAGGTACGGCTCCACGCCCATGTCCTGCAGCCGCGTCGGGGTGCTGGGCGCGTCGTTCGTGTGGAGCGTGGAGAGCACGAGGTGGCCCGTCAGGGCCGCCCGCACGGCGATTTCGGCCGTCTCGCCGTCGCGGATCTCGCCGACCATGATCACGTTCGGATCCTGGCGCAGGAAGGCCCGCAGCGCGCTCGCGAACGTGAGACCCGCCCGGACGTTCACCTGCACCTGATTCACGCCCGGCAGCTCGTACTCCACCGGATCCTCGATGGTGACGAGGTTCCTGTCCGGCGTGTTGAGCTCCATGAGCGAGGCCATGAGGGTCGTCGTCTTGCCGCTGCCCGTGGGGCCGGTGACGAGGATGAGCCCGTGCGGGCGCGCGATCAGGCGGCGGTACGCGGCGAGCGCCTCGTCCTGGAAGCCGAGGCGGTCGAGCGCGACCAGCCCCCGTTCCCTGTCCAGGATGCGGATTTCGACCTTCTCCCCGTGGATCGTGGGCATGGTCGCCACCCGCATGTCCACCTCCCGGCCCAGGACGCGCATGCGGATGCGCCCGTCCTGGGGAAGGCGCCGCTCCGAGATGTCGAGCCCGGCGAGGATCTTCAACCGCGAGACGACCTGCGGGTGCAGGTCGGCCGGCAGCGTGCCCTTCTCGTGCAGGACGCCGTCCAGGCGCAGCCGGACGCGGAGACGGTCGCCGAGGGTCTCGATGTGGACGTCGCTCGCCCCGTCGGCCACGGCCTCTTGCAGGATGCGGTCGACCCAGCGCACGGCCGTGCTCGCGTTCGCCGGCGCCTCCCGGGATGCCCCTGCCTGAGCCGGCGCGTCCGTGCGGCCTTCGCGGCCGCCCTGCATGAAGACGCGCGCGATGAGGCGGTCGATCGTCGACGGCGTGACGACGACCGGGCGCGGCTCGGCGCGGAAGAGGAAGGCGATGTCGTCCAGAGCGACGACGTTCAACGGGTCGCTCATGGCGACGGTGACCGCGCCGCCCTCGAGGGCCACCGGCAGCGCGCCGTGCTGCCGCGCCGCCGCCTCGCCGAACCGCTGCGCCACGGACACGTCGACGGACAGGTGCCGTTCATCCACGAACGGCAGGCCGAGCTGGGCGGCGAGCGCCTGCGCCACGTCCGTCTCCGTCGCCAGCCCGAGGCGCGTGATCGTCCGCCCCAGGCGCTCCCCGAGGCGCTCGCTTTCCTGCAACGCCCGCTGCAGGTCCTGCGGGCTGACGAGGCCCGCTTCCACGAGCAGGTCGCCGAGCGGTCGCTTGGCCATGGGGCTCCCTACCGCAGCGCGGCCACGGCGCGGGCGATGATCGCGAGCGCCGCGTCGATGTCGGCCGCCGAGACGTCCTTGTGCGTGACGAAGCGCACCACGTGCCGGTCCATCGCGTTCGTGAGGACACCTTCGGCTGCGAGGCGCTCGACCACGGCGGGAGCGTCCAGGCCCGTGGCCGAGACGTCGGCCATGACCATGTTCGTCTGCACGGTCTCAAGGTCCACGCGGAACCCGGGAATCCCGGCGAGCCCCTCCGCGAGGCGGCGGGCGTTCGCGTGGTCCTCCGCAAGGCGCTCCACCATCGTCTCCAGCGCGACGAGCCCCGCGGCGGCGATCACGCCGGCCTGGCGCATGCCGCCGCCCAGCATCTTGCGGTACTTGCGGGCGGCGGCGATGAACTCGCTCGACCCGCAGAGCACGGAGCCGACCGGCGCGCCGAGCCCCTTGGACAGGCAGAACATGACGCTGTCCACGGGCGCGACGATCTCCTTCACCGGGCGCCCCAGCGCCACGGCCGCGTTGAAGACGCGCGCCCCGTCCATGTGCACGCGCAGGCCCAGGTTGTGAGCGGCCTCGGCGACGGCGCGCACCTCTTCAGGCGTCCAGACGGTGCCGCCCGCGCGGTTGTGCGTGTTCTCGACGCAGAGCAGCGACGGCCGCGGGAAGTGGATGTTCGGCGCGCGCACGGCGGCGCGCACGTCTTCCGGGCCGAACTTGCCGCGGCGTCCCTGGATGAGGCGCGGGACGGCGCCGGCGACCGCGGAGAGCCCGCCGACTTCGTAGTAGTACACGTGGCTGTCCGCTTCGAGGATGACCTCGTCCCCGCGGCGCGTGTGGCTGAGCACGGCGACGAGGTTCGCCATCGTGCCGCTCGGCACGAAGAGCGCGGCTTCCTTCCCCATGCGCTCGGCCGCGACCTCCTCGAGGCGGTTGACGGTCGGGTCCTCTCCGTAGACGTCGTCGCCCACCTCCGCCGCCGCCATGGCGCGGCGCATCTCCTCCGTGGGGGTGGTGACGGTGTCGCTGCGCAGGTCGATGCGGGGCATGCCTCATGCTCCTTCCGATGCCGAACCGGTGCGTTTGCCTGACCTTGTCGGATTCGCGACGGGGCGGCGGATTCCTCGGGACGCGCGGAAGCGCGGCCGCACCGCGCCGCGGTGCCCGCCGTTGTCCTCGGGCGACGGGCGCCGTCATACCCTCATCCGGGGTGACGCGCCGCCGTGCCGTGGCTGTTGCTGCTCTCCCGCATCGCGCTGATCGGCGTGGAACGCGTGTTGCTGAAGGCGTTGGGCACGGGGGCGAGCGCGGCCGCCGCCACGTTTCTGTTCTTCGCCCTCGGTTCGGCGGCGCTCACGCCGTGGGGGCTGGCCCAGGGGCTCTCGTCCGAGGCGCGCCTCTCCGCGGTCGCGAGCGGCCTGCTCTTCTCCGCCGCGTTCCTCTTCTACGTCCGCTCACTGGCCCTCGGGGAGGTGTCGCGCGTGGCCCCGCTCGGGGGGCTCTCCGACGTGTTCACCCTCGCCCTGGCCGCGGCCGCCGGCGCCGCGCCGGTGGGCGCCACGCAGGCGCTCGGCACGATCGTCATCCTCGGCGGCGTGGCGGCGTTGGAGGGCGACGGCTGGCGGGGGCTGCTCGGCGTCGTCCGCCATCGCTCCGGCGCATACATGGTGGCGTACGCCGCGCTTCTCTCCGTGGAGCGGATCGTCGATCAGCGCGGCGGCGCCGGCGCCGCGCCCCTCGGATACACGTGGACGATGTTCTCCACCGTGTCCCTCGCCCTGGCCGCCTGGCTGACGGCGCGCCGCGGTTGGGCCGCCACGCGCGACCTGCTCGTGCGGCGGCCTCTGCCGGCCGTCGCGAGCGCTGCGACGAACGTCGGGTCCTACGCGATCCTGGTCGCGCTGCTCGACGATTTCCCCGTCACGGTGATGGAACCGGTCACGAGCCTCTCCCTGCTCGTGTCCGCCTATCTTGGGAAGGCAGTGTACGGCGAGCGGCTGAGAGGGCGGGTCATCCCCGCGCTCGCGGTGGCCGCAGGTTCGGCGCTGGTCCTGTGGCGTTGAGGCGCGGAGCCGGCACGAGCGCCCGACTGCCGGCCCGCGCGCGTCTCGGTGGGCAACTCGAGGTACCAGGCCACGGCGTCCGCGAGAGGGTCGATGGCGCGGGCGACCTCGTCCGGGCGGCTGCCGTCCCCGCCGATTTCGATCAGCGCAGACACGCGCCCCAGGTCCTGGTTGTACGGCCCCGGTTTGACCCAGATGCCGCGCACGAGTTCCGGCGCCGTCCGCTGCAGCCGTTCCGTCAGCAGGGCGGCGGCGCGCAAGTTCGGCCACCAGTCCGCGCCGCGCGCCGGCAGCGACCCGACGACCCAGAGCAGGCGCGCGGCCGGCCTCCCGCGATACGTTGCCGTCGCGTCCTTGTGGTCGAGGGCGTCGCGGTGCACGTCGATGACGAGCTCCACCGAGGGGAACTGCCGCAACAACCGCTGCAGCCGCGGGCGCGCGGCGCCGTACGGATCGTACGCGTCAAGGGCGAGGAGCGCCGCACCGGC
>JADGHN010000098.1 GCA_019683875.1 Clostridia bacterium | reverse complement strand
TCCAGTTCAAGCTCTCCGCGCCGGACGTCACCTTCGGCAACAAGATGGCGCTGAACTTCGCGTTCATCGTGCCGAAGGAGGAGGTCCAGAAGTGGGGCGACGACTTCGGCCACCATCCGGTGGGCACGGGCCCCTTCGTGCTGAAGGAGTGGACGCCCGGCCAGCGGCTGGTGTTCGAGAAGAACCCGGACTACTTCAAGCCGGGCACGCCGAAGCTTGACCGCGTCGTGATCCGGGTCGGCGTCGAGCCGTCCGTGGCGCTTCTGCAGCTGGAAAAGGGCGAGATCGACATGATGGGCGACCCGATCCCGACCGCGGAGCTCGCGCGCGTGCTGAACGACCCGGCCTGGAAGGACCGCATCACGCGGGCGCCGCAGGTCAGCACCATCTACATCGCGATCAACACCCGGGTGAAGCCGTTCGACGACGTGCGCGTGCGCCAGGCGCTGAACATGGCCATCGACAAGGAGCGGATCATCAAGCTGCTCGGCGGCCAGGGCACCGTGGCGAACCAGATTCTGCCGCCGCTCATGCCGGGCTACGACAAGGACTACCAGGGCTACCCGTACGACCCGGAGAAGGCGAAGCAGCTTCTGGCGGAGGCCGGCTATCCAAACGGCTTCGAAACGACGATGGAGTGCCTGGACGTCGACCCGCAGCCGAAGCTCTGCGAGTCGTTCCAGCAGGACCTGGCGAAGATCGGGATCAAGCTGAACCTCAAGACGCTTGAGGCCGGCACGATGATCGCGGACGGCGGAACCGAGGGCAAGGTGCCGCTCATGTGGTCCGGCGGCCTGGCGTGGATCCAGGACTACCCGGATCCGGACGACTTCTACTCGCCCATCCTCGGGTGCGGCTCCGCGGTGCCGGGCGGCTGGAACTGGGCGTGGTACTGCAACAAGGAGGTCGACGCCAAGGCGAAGCAGGCCATCGGCATGACGGACCGCGAGGCGCGGCTCCAGATGTACAGGGAGATCTACCGGAAGCTGATGGACGACGCCGTGTGGGTGCCGGTCTACAACGGCCAGTACATCATCGCCCACTCGGATCGGCTCGTGGGCAAGGTTAACGACTTCGCCCACCCGGAGCACACGATCCGCTACGAGAATCTCGACAAGAAGTAGGCGGGCGTTCCGCGCGGGGATCGGCCGCCGGCCGGTCCCCGCGCGTCCGCGCGTTCCGGCGCGGCCCGCGGACGGCTCGAAAGCGAGGTGATCTGCCCGGTGGCGACGCAATGGCGCGCGGCATGGCGGCGCTTCGCCCGCAACCGCTTCGCGCTGGCCGGCGGCGTGATCGCGCTGCTGCTGGTGCTCGTGGCCGTGTTCGCGCCCGTGCTCGCGCCCCACGATCCCGCCGAGCAGTTCTCCGACGGCCTCACGGCCCAGGGGCTTCCCGTGCCGAGCACACTGCCGCAAAGCACGAAGTTCATCCTGGGCACGGACCAGTTGGGGCGGGACCTGCTCAGCCGCATCATCTGGGGCGCGCGCGTGTCGATGACCGTCGGCGTGCTCGCGAACGCCATCGCGGTGGGCGTCGGGTTGCTCGTCGGGTCGGTCGCCGGCTACGTCGGCGGCCGCACCGGCGACGTTCTCATGCGCATCACCGACATCGTGATGGCGTTTCCCACGCTGCTCCTGGCCGTGGCGCTGGTGGCGATCCTCAAGCCCAGCCTGTGGGTCATCATCTTCGTCATCGGCGCCGTGTACTGGACATGGATCGCGCGCGTGGTGTACGGCGAGGTGCGCGTGCTGCGGGAGGCCGAGTTCGTCCAGGCGGCCCGCAGCCTGGGCGCCTCCACGCCGACGATCCTTCTCCGGCACATCCTGCCGCACCTGATCCCCACGGCCATCGTGTGGGGCAGCCTGGGCATCGCGACGAACGTGATGCTCGAGGCCAGCCTGAGCTTCCTCGGCATCGGCGTGCAGCCGCCGACGCCGAGCTGGGGCGGCATGATCCAGCAGGGCCAGAACTTCTACCGCACGGCGCCGTGGCTGATCGTCTACCCCGGGCTCGCGATCATGCTGACGGTGCTCAGCTTCAATCTCTTGGGCGACGGTCTGCGCGACGCGCTGGACCCGCGGCAGAAGAGGTGACGTCGTGGCCACGTACCTCGTTCGACGCCTGCTGATGGCGCTCACGGTGATCGCCGGCATCTCGGTGATCACGTTCGCCATGATCTACTTCCTGCCGACCGACCCGGCGCGCATGTACGCCGGTCCGAACGCGTCCGTCGAGGCGGTGGCGCGCATCCGGCACCAGATGGGGCTCGACCAGCCGCTTTGGGTGCAGTACGGCCGCTACGTGGAGCGGGTGCTGCAGGGCGACCTCGGCTACTCGTACAAGCTGCAGATGCCCGTCACGCAGGCGATCCTCAGCCGGCTGCCCTATACCCTCGAGCTCATCTTCGCCGCGATCCTCGTGGAGCTGGCGCTGGGCGTGCCGCTGGGGGTGCTCGCCGCCCTGCGCAAGAACACGTGGGTGGACGGGCTCAGCACGCTCGCGGCGCTGATCGGGGTGTCCTCGCCGCCCTTCTGGCTGGGCCTCCTGTTCCTCTACGTCTTCGCGTTCAAGCTCGGCTGGTTCCCGCTCGGCGGCGCGGGCGGGCTCTCGCACCTGATCCTGCCCGCGCTGACGGCCGGCCTGGGCGGCGTCGGCTGGTACGCGCGCATGGCGCGCTCCAGCACGCTGAACGTGCTGGACGCGGACTACGTCCGCACGGCGCGGGCGAAGGGCCTGCCCGGCTGGATCGTCGTCGCGCGGCACGTGGTGCGCAACGCCCTGAACCCGATCGTGACCATGGCCGGGCAGGACATTCCGTGGTTCGTGGGCGGCGTCGTCGTGGTGGAGATGGTCTTCGGCTGGCCCGGCATCGGCCGGATGGCCGTCGACGCCATTCTCATGGACGACGTGCCGCTCATCCTGGGCACGGTGACGTTCACCGCCGTGCTCGTCGTCCTGAGCAGCATCCTCGTGGACATCGTCCAGGCGCTGCTCGACCCGCGCATCCGCCTCAACGCGTGAACCTGCGGACGCGCACGTCCGCGAACGTCAAGGAGGTCGATGGACATGGCGGAGCACAGGCACACGATCCATCAGCACCAGCACCACTTCGGCTGGGACAATTCCCTGGAGCCGGCTCTGGAGGTGGAGCCGGGCGCCCTCGTGGAGTTCGAGGTGGTCGACGCCTCCGGTGGCCAGCTCTCGCCGCGCTCCACCCGGGATGACGTCGCCACGCTCGATTTCGGCAAGGTGAACCCGGTCTCGGGCCCGGTCTACGTCAAGGGTGCGCAGCCGGGCGACGCCTTGGAGGTGGAGATCGTCGACTTCGGCCCCGTCTCCTGGGGCTGGACGGCGATCATCCCCGGCTTCGGGCTCCTCGCGGACGAGTTTCCCGACCCATACCTGAAGATCTGGGATCTCTCCAAGGGGCGCGCGGAGTTCGCCGACGGCATCGAGATCCCGATCCGGCCGTTCCCCGGCACCATCGGGGTCGCGCTGCCCGAACCCGGCACGCATTCCATCGTCCCGCCGCGCCAGAACGGCGGCAACATGGACATCCGCCACCTGACGCGCGGGACGCGCCTCTACCTGCCGGTCTGGGTGGACGGGGCCCTCTTCTCCGTGGGCGACACCCACGCCGCGCAGGGCGACGGCGAAGTCTGCGGCACGGCCATCGAGGCGCCGATGACCATCGCGCTGCGCTTCCGGCTGCACAAGGGCAGGAACCTGGCCGAACCCCGCTACGTGGTGCCGGCCGGAAAACCGGAGACCGATCCGAAAGGCTATTACGTGACGACGGGCTTCGCGCCGGACGTGTACGAGGCGGCGCGCAAGGCCGTGCGCTACCAGATCGAGCACCTGCAGGAGGAGTACGGGTTGAGCCGCGAGGAGGCGTACGCGCTCGCCAGCGTGGCCGTGGACCTGCGCATCAGCGAGATCGTCGACGCGCCCAACTGGCTCGTCTCCGCCTTCCTGCCGCTCAGCATCTTCAAATAGCCGGACTTGGCGGCTGGGCGCCGTCGCATCCCCCGCGGCGACACACGGCGCCCATCGACAGCCGCCGCTTGCTCCACGGCCCCGCCGGCCGTCTCGCCGGCGGGGCCGCATCCGTTCCATCGCCCTGTGCCGCGCGCGGCGGTGTGCCGCGGAACCGCGGAACCCGGGCCGCCGGCAACCGGGCCGCCTACAGCCGCAGGATCGCCCCCAGCGCCAGTGCGCCGGCGATCACGAACGCCGGGTTCACATTCAGGAAGAACAGGAGCACGGCGCTCGCCGCGCCGATGATCCAGGTCCAGCTGCTGGGGAACGACTTCAACCCGATGTCGTAGGCGACCTGCACGAGCAGCACGACGACGACCGGCTTGACGGCCGTGAGCGCGCCGGCCACGTACGGCGTGTCCTTGTACAGCTGGTACACGCGGAAGAGGGCGATCATGGCGATGGCGGTCGGCCCGAAGGCGCCGAGCAGCGCCGCCGCCGACCCGGCCACCCCGGCCACCTTGTACCCGATGTAGGCCGCCAGCTTCGTCGCGATGGGGCCCGGCAGGGCGTTGCCGAACGCGAGCGCGTCGGCGAAGCCGGAGTCCGTCAGCCAATGGTGGCGGTCCACGACCTGATCCTTGATGAAGGGGACGACGCCGGGCCCTCCGCCGAACCCGAGCATGCCGGAGGCCGCGAACGCGAGAAACAGGTGCCAGAGACGAAACCAGAAGGCGTCGGTCAACGGGCGGCTCCCTCCATATCCATTCAGGTTATTGCGCGACGACACCACCCGCTTCCTGTCGACCGCGCCGTTGACCGCCGCTGCGGCCAACCCTAGAATGGACGTGGGCGCTCCGTTTTCGCGAGCGCGCGTACGCCCACGAAATCCTGCATCAGGCTTTGCGTGGCCCCTCTTGGTGGCAGAATTCTAGTGATCGCTGGCGATCTCTAGAATTTTTTATTGCCGCCGCACCGATGGATCGGAGGAGCACACCTTGGCCAAATTCATCTTCGTCACGGGCGGCGTCGTTTCCGCACTCGGCAAGGGGATCACGGCCGCGTCCATCGGGCGCATCCTGAAAAGCCGCGGCTACCGGGTCGCCATCCAGAAGATCGACCCCTACATCAACGTCGACCCCGGCACCATGAGCCCTCTCCAGCACGGCGAGGTGTTCGTCACCGAGGACGGCGCGGAGACGGACCTCGATCTCGGCCACTACGAGCGGTTCATCGACGAGAACCTCACCCGCGACCACAACATCACCACGGGCCAGGTCTACCTCTCCGTGATCGAGAAGGAGCGCCGCGGCGAGTACCTGGGCGGCACGGTGCAGGTCATCCCGCACATCACGAACGAGATCAAGCGCCGCATCCGGCGCGTGGCGGAGTCCTCGGGCGCGGAGATCGTCATCGCCGAAGTGGGCGGCACGGTCGGCGACATCGAAAGCCTGCCCTACCTCGAAGCGATCCGCCAGATGAAGCACGACATGGGCCGCCAGGGCGTCGTCTACATCCACGTCACGCTGGTGCCGTACATCGAAGCGGCCGGCGAGCAGAAGACGAAGCCCACCCAACACAGCGTCAAGGAGCTGCGCAGCATCGGCATCCAGCCGGACATCATCATCTGCCGCAGCGAGAAGCCGCTGCCGGCCGACATGCGGGAGAAGATCGCCCTCTTCTGCGACGTGGAGCCGGAGGCGGTCATCGAGAACGTCGACGTGGACACGATCTACGAGGTCCCCCTGGCGCTGGAGGCGCAGGGCGTGGGCGAGCTCATCCTCGAGCGCCTGGGCCTGGAGGACCCCGCCCGGCGCGCGGAGGCCGGCTCGAGCGCCAACGGCGCCGCCCCGCGCGCGGAGGGCCTGGACTCGTGGCGCCGCATCGTCCACGCCATCAAGCACCCCTCGCGCCGCGCGGAGATCGCGATCGTCGGCAAGTACGTGGCCCTGCACGACGCGTACATGAGCGTCGTGGAGGCCCTCGTCCACGCCGGCGCCGCGAACGACGCGCGCGTGGACATCCGCTGGGTGCACGCGGAGGACGTCGAAAAGGCCGGCGCCCCGGAACTCCTCGACGGGGTCCACGGCGTGCTCGTGCCCGGCGGCTTCGGCGACCGCGGCATCGAGGGCAAGATCCGCGCCGCCCGCTACGCGCGGGAGAACGGCGTGCCGTACTTCGGCCTCTGCCTCGGCATGCAGGTGGCCGTGATCGAGTTCGCCCGCCACGTGCTGGGCTGGGAGGACGCCAACAGCACGGAGTTCAACCCGCGGACAAGCCACCCCGTCATCGACCTGATGCCCAGCCAGGAGGGGCTCGTCAACACCGGCGGCACGATGCGCCTCGGCGGCTACGAGTGCGAGCTGGAGCCGGGCAGCCTCGCCCGCGCTGCGTACGGGCAGCCGTCCGTGGTGGAGCGCCACCGCCACCGCTTCGAGTTCAACAACCGCTACCGGGACGATTTCGTCCGCGCCGGGCTGCACCCCAGCGGCATCTGGCGCGGCGGCAACCTCGTGGAGATCATGGAGCTGCCGCAGGACCGGCACCCTTGGTTCCTCGGCACGCAGTTCCACCCGGAGCTGCGCTCCCGCCCCAACCGTCCGCACCCGCTGTTCCGGGCGTTCGTCGCCGCCGTGCTGGCGTACAAGGCCTCGGGCGAGGGCGCGATGGTCGCGCACTGACGCGACGGCGCGCGGCGAAGCGGGCGACGGGCGCGCGGGCGGCACGGCCGACGCAGCGGCGCGGCGCCGCCCGCCCTTCCGCCCGTCGC
>JADGHN010000097.1 GCA_019683875.1 Clostridia bacterium | reverse complement strand
CGGGATCGCGCGGACGCGCGGGGCGCACGTGCGAACCGGCCACAGGATCGCCTCCACCCATTGTCTTATCGTCAGATTACCGGATTCCGCGGCCCCCGGAGCGGACAAATTTTCGGAACCCGAAGAATGCCCGTCCGTCCATGGCCTGCGGTGATGCCATCGAAGTTCGCAGACAACAACTCGCCGCCAGCCGCCCGCCTCTTGGCGTGGCCGGCGGTGCGTACAGATCCGGAACGTTAGCGCCCTGTATTGACCCCTTGTGTCCTTTTGTGATACTTTATGGCCCGAAAGGAGTTGGGCTGATGAGATACCTCACCCCTGCGGAAGCGGCTGCGATGTTGAAGCTGCACCCGAAGACGGTGCGTCACAAGCTGCGCACGGGCCAATTGCGCGGCGTGAAGACGGGGAAGGAGTGGCGGATTCCCGAGACGGAACTCGGCGCGCTCATGGATGGGCGCAGCAGCCCCGGCTCGATGTCGCTGGTGTCCGCGGCCAGCTACTTCACGATGCCGGAGGACGTGCACCCCACAGAACTCCTCATGGGCGTCCTAGTGCGGGAGCCATCGCCCACGCCGGCCCACAGCCGGGTGACCAAGCGCGTGTTCCGGGAGCTCGCGCGGCAGGTGGAGGACGCGGGGCTCGGCGAGGTGTTCCTCGCCCCGCAGGACGTCGTGCTCTCGCCCGACACCGTCGTGCAGCCCGACGTGTTCGTCGTCGGGCGGGAGCAGGCGACCATCGTCGGGGAACGGATTCAAGGGGCGCCGTTGCTCGTCGTCGAGGTGGAATCGCCGTCCACGGCGGAGCGCGATCTGACCTCGAAGCGTCTGCTTTACGCGACCCATGGCGTGAAGGAATACTGGTTCGTGTCGCCGAGCGACCAGGCCGTGTGGCAGTTCTGGGATCCGACCGCCACCGGCTACCGGCGCCAGGCTCTCGTTCGGGCGAACGCGGATCTCACCTTGCGGTCCGTCGTGTTTCCGCCGGTCGAGATCGAGGTGCAGTCCCTGTTCCGGTCGTGAGATCGCCGGGGTTCAGGCCGGCCGCCTGACCCCGGCCGACCGCCGGCGACCCTTCGACGGCTCACACAAGCTCCTGCACCGCGCGCCGCGCCTCCGCGCCGCGCACGTCGAACAGCTCCACGACACGACCCGGCGAGAGGACCTCCGCCGGGTCGCCGTGCGCGAAGACGCGGCCACCCTTGAGCGCGAGCGCCTCGTCGGCGAAGCGGCGCGCGTACGCCAGCGCGTGCTCGACCAGGACCACCGCCAGCCCGTCCTCGCGGGCCAGGCGCCGCACGAGGAGCAGCAACTCCAGCGCGTGGTTGACGTCGAGGTTGGCGGTCGGTTCGTCGAGCAGCAGCACGCGCGGCCTTTGCGCCAGCGCGCGCGCCAGCAGCGCCCGCTGCTTCTCCCCGCCGGACAGTGTGGGAAAGCGCCGCTCGGCCAGGTGGGCGACGCCCATCCGCTCCAGCGCTTCCCGCACGATGGCCCGGTCGGCGCGAGACAGCGTCCCGAACCGGCCGAGGTACGGGTACCGCCCCATCTCCACCACTTCCCAGACGGTGAGCGCGAACGGCATCGGCGCCTCCTGCGGCACGACGGCCATCACCCGTGCCCGCCCGGCCGGCGTGTAGGCGGAGAGGGGCTTCCCGCAGAGCCGCACGCGCCCGCGGGCCAGCGGCACCCGCCCGGTCAGCGCGCGGAGGAGCGTCGTCTTGCCGGAGCCGTTCGGCCCGACCACCGCCAGCACACGCCCCGTGACGGCCGCGAGGCTCACGTCCCGCAGCACCGGCGTCCCGCCCAGGCGCACCTCGATCCCTTCGGCCTCCAGAAGCGCGTTCAATCGAGATCCCCCGCATGCTTGCGCGTCCGCAAGAGATAGAGAAAGAACGGCCCGCCGACGAGCGACGTCACCACGCCGACGGGCAGCTCCAGCGGCGCGATCGCCGTCCGCGCCACGGTGTCCGCGAGCACGAGGAACACCGCGCCGAGAAGCGCCGCCCCCGGCACCACCACGCGGTGGTCCGGCCCGCCCAGGAGCCGAACGACATGCGGCGCCACCAGCCCGACGAAGCCGATCATGCCGCTCACGGACACGGCCGCCGCCGCGAGGAGCGCCCCGACCGCGAGGGCGTACAGCTTCTCCCGCTCCACGTTCAGCCCCAGGTGGTGCGACGTCTCCTCCCCGGAGAGGAGAAGGTTCAGCGGCCGCACCAGGGTCCCCGCGGCGACGAGGCCCAGCGCGGCGTACGGCGCGACGAGTCCGACCTGCGCCCAGTCCGCCCCGGTGAGCCCGCCAAGAAGCCAAAAGTACACCGGCTTGAGCCGGTCCGGGTGAAAGTAGACGATGAGCGAGACCGCGCTCGACAGGAACGACGACACGGCGACGCCGGCGAGGAGCAGGTACGTCACCGGCGCATGGCCGTCCACGCGCGCCAGGAGATAGACGAGGACCAACGCGCCCACCGCGCCCAGGAAGGCCGCCGCCGGCACGAGGCGGGCCAGGCCGCCGGCCCAGCCCGCCCCGCCGGCGATCACGCCCGTCATCGCGAGCACCGCCCCCAAGGCCGCGCCGCTCGACACGCCGATCACGTACGGGTCCGCCATCGGGTTGCGGAACAGCCCCTGCAGGATCGCGCCGGCGGCACCCAGGCTCAGCCCCACGAGCGCGGCCAGCGCCACGCGGGGGATGCGGATCTGCCAGAGGATGGCGGCGTCCGTTCCGGCCGCCGCCGGTCCGGCGGCGATCAGGTGCCAGAGCTCCGGCAGCGCGAAGCGGACGGAGCCGGCCGCCACGCCGAGCACGACCGACGCCAGCAGCGCGCCCGCGAGCGCCAGGAGAAGCGGCCGCCGCGACGCCATCCGCGGCATGCTATTTCACCACGTCCGGGTAGAAGTCGTGAGCCAGCGCGCGGATGGCGTCGTCGACGTGCGTGTCGGGCTGCGAGAGAAGCGCGTCGTCCAGCATGTAGACGCGCCCGTTCTTCACCGCGGGAACGCTCCCCCAGCCGGGCCGCTTTCCGGCCTTGAGGTCGTTGAGCGCCGTGTTGCTCGCCGGCCCGATGATCACGTCCGGGGCCTTCCGGATGACGTCCTCCGCGGACGGCGAGGGCCACGGCTGGTCGGCGTCGGCGAGCACGTTGACGCCGCCGGCCTCGCGAATGAGCGCGTCGACGAACGAGCCGGGTCCGGCGCTGTAGATCGGGTCGTTCCAGCTTTCGTAGTAGACCTTCACGCGCTTGTCGGCCGGGATCGCGGCCACGGCCCGCTCCACCGGCTCGATGCCCTGCTTCAGGGCCTCCACGACCTGCTCCGCCTTTTCCTGCGCGCCCGTCACACGGCCAAGCGTTTCGAAGTCGCGGTAGACGCCCTGGACGTCGGACGGCTGCAGGACGAAGACCTTCAACCCGAGCTGGCGCATCTTGTCGAGGTACTGTCCGGGGATGGTGAGGATGAGGTCGGGCTTGAGCGCCACGAGCTTCTCGTAGTCGACGTTGTAGCTGTCCATCGCCGGCAGGCCGGCCACTTCCTCGTACTGCCCGGCGCTCCACTTGTCCACGGCGACGATGCGGTCCTTGAGGCCCAGAGCCAGCAAGATGTCCGTGGCGCTCGGCACGAACGGCACGATGCGCTGCGGAGCCGCGTCGAAGGTCAGCGCGTGGCCGAGATCATCCTTCACGGTGACCGGGTAGGCGGTTTCCGACGCCTGCGCCGGCCCGGCGGGCGCCTGCGTCTGCATCGTGCTCGTCGAGGGCACCTTCGGGCCGCAGGCGGCAAGCATGGAGGCGAGCAGCAGCGATGTCGCCCAGATCGCGGCGTTGCGTGGAATCATCCAGAGCCTTGTCCTCGATCGCATCCAGTTCACCCTCCAATGTCATGGCTCGGCTTGGTTGGGTCACGCGGGTGACGCGTCCCGACGAACGAAAACCCCGGCCGCGAGGCCGGGGTGCGCATAGCAAAAGCCGGAAGTCTCCGGCGCCGTCCCCCTTTCCCTCGAGAGGCTTGGCGCGGCGCTTCGGGCAGGTCTCCTGGCTGACGCCGTACCGTCCGCCCCTTCCCGTCGGAGCGACAGTGGGTCGAAGCGCTCGGACCGCGAAACGCGGTGCAGGCTTCGCCGCGGACGGCTGTTGGCGATCACAGTGGCGGGGCCGCGCCGGATCCGCGCCGCCGGCCAGGCCGAGCCTGCACTGGCGACGCTACCCCGGACTTCCCTATTCTCCGCCTCGCCGCCGCAGCGGCGGCAAGGCGGCACCCGAACGCCCGTATGCGGTTGTGCGAGCCCATTATACCGCAGCGCCGGTCGACACAATCCGAGGCCGTTCGTCAAAGGGGGCCTCGCGCGGGACCACGAATGGTATGGATGTCCAATCTCGATCAGACAATGGAGGGATGCGCATGAACCTGCGTCGTGGTCTGGCGGGCCTCGCGACGGTCGCTCTCCTCGGCGCCCTGTGGCCGGCGGCAGGGGTGTCGGCGGCGCCCGGCGGAGGCGCGGCGCTGTCCCGCGTCCACTACCACTCCCTGGACGTCATGCCGCCCAACGTCCCGGCCATCGCGCGCGCGCTGCAACGGCGCGGCGCGATTCCGTCCACGGCCTCGCCGGACCAGGTGGAAGCGATGGTCGCGCGGTACCTGCACGGCAAGCTCGGCCACATCGCGGAGCGAGCCGCGAAGGACGGCGACCCTGCCCGCGAAGCCCGCGTGGCGGACGCGGTGAACCAGGTGGACAAGGGGCTTCTTTCGGGAGGCGGGCGCAAGCTCGGACAAACCAAGGGCGCCACCGTGCCGGGGATCCAGCCTCGCACGGCCCCTCTCGTGAACAGCCAGACGCTCCTCGTCCTGCTCGTCGACTTCGCCGACGGGCCGGCGCACGGCCAGCTCGACTGCTCCAACGCGACGGAGTTCGACTATTGCCCCACGGACACGTCGACGGAGCACTTTGAGCGCATGCTCTTCGCCGGCGACCCGGACGACCCGCAGCACTTCAGCAGCGCGAACTTCGACGGCCAGACCGTCTTCATGCCGACCCTCAAGGGCTACTACGAACGGCAGTCGAACGGCGCCTTCACCGTCGACGGCGCCGTGTTCGGGTGGGTGACGGTGCCGCATCCGGAGTCGTACTACGGCAGGGACAGCGAGAACGGCGTCGACGACGCCGGCCCGGCCGACCCGCGCGACCTCGTCCGCGACGCCGTCGACGCCGCGGTGGCCGCCGGCCTCGACCTGTCGGAGTTCGACCAGGACGGCGACGGCATCGTGGACCACCTGCTCGTCATCCACGCCGGCGCGGGCGAGGAGGCGGGGGGCGGCGCGCAGGGCGACGACGCCATCTGGTCGCACTCCTGGAACCTGCAGAGGCCGTATGCGCCCGAGGGCAGCCGCACCGCCGTCTACACCTACACCATGGAGCCCGAGGACGGCGCGATCGGCGTCTTCGCGCACGAGTTCGGCCACGACCTCGGCCTGCCGGACGAGTACGACGTGGCCTACAGCGGCGCAGGCGAGCCGGTCGCGGCCTGGAGCCTGATGAGTTCCGGCGCCTGGAACGGGAAGCCGGCCGGCACGCAGCCCTCCTTCATCGACCCCTGGGGCCGCATGGTGCTCGGCCTCCTGTGGGGCGGCCAGTGGGTGCGGCCGACGGTCGTGTCCTTCGACCAGATCCCCTCGAGCGGTCTGACGGCCCTGCTGGACGAGGCCGAAGCCTGGGGCCAGAACCACCAGGCGATCCGCATCAACCTGCCGGGCAAGATGATCGTCTACAACCGGCCGGCCTCCGGGTCATGGGAGTTCTGGAGCACCCGCGGCGACCAGATCGACACCACGATGACGTCCGTGCCGATCGACCTGACGGCCGCCCGCTCCGCGACGCTCTCGTACGACACGTGGTATCGCCTGGAGCCGAACTGGGACTTCAGCTTCGTGCAGGTCTCCACGGACGGCGGCCAGACGTGGACATCGCTCGCCACGCCGCACACGACGAGCGACCCGAACAATCCCGACGTCTACCCGACGATTCCCGCGAACCTGCCGGGCTACACGGGGGACAGCGGCGGCTGGCTGCATGAGACGATCGACCTGAGCGCCTACGCCGGCCATCAGGTCCAGCTGCGTTTCCGCACGATCACCGACTGGGCCACGAACGAAGAGGGGTTCTTCGTCGACAACGTCGTCGTCACGGCGGACGGCGCCACCGTGTTCAGCGACGGCGCGGAAGACGCGGCCGACGCGCTCTGGACGTTCGACGGGTACGTCCGTTCCCAGGGCTCCGACGGGCCGTTCTCCCACTACTACCTGCTTGAGTGGCGCCAGTGGACGGACAGCGACGCCGGCCTCCAGTACGCGTATGGACGGCCGGTGCCGTACAACCCCGGCCTCGTCGTCTGGTACCGCGACACGACGTACACCGACAACATCACGCAAGCCCACCCGGGCTACGGGTTCCTGAGCGTCGTCGACGCGCATCCGAAGGTGCTGACGGCGCCGGGCGGCCACATCCTCCTCACGTGGCTCCAGATGTTCGACTCCGCCTTCAACAACCGGCGCGGCCAGGACCTCGACCTCCGCTGGGCGGGCCTGCACAAGTACAATGCGCCACAGGCGGAGACGTACTTCGACGACACGGACGACGACTGGAAGAAGCAGGCGCCGGACGCCGGCCTGATCCTCCCGGGATACGGCATCCACGTGCGCGTGACGGGTCAAGCGGCGGACGGCACGGTGGGGCAGATCCTCATCTCGCGGTGACGTCGCGTTCGGCGGAATCGCTCGGGGGAGGGGGGGGGGGCGGGCGGGCCCCCCCCCCGGGGGGGGCGAGCGGGGGGGGGGCCC
>JADGHN010000096.1 GCA_019683875.1 Clostridia bacterium | reverse complement strand
CTCCTGCGCTTGCCGCCGCGAGCCAGGATCGGGCTTGGGGTGCATCCCCGTCAAATCCAGCTCGTCTTCCGGCCAGAGGGCCTGGCTGCGATCGAGAACCAGCCAGTCGCCGGGCTTGATGTCCGCGATGGTCTTCCATGCGAGGGTCGGACGGCCGTTCGCGTCCGGCACGCACGTCAACAGCGGATGGTTCGTCGTTCCGGTGACCTCGTACCCGAGGCGCGTGACCACCCGGCGCACGGGGAAGGGGCCGCAGTCGAACCATTTGCTCGCCGTGTTCACGCGCTGGCCCGCGGACAGCACGCGGATGGAAATGTCCTCGTCCCGATTCGCGCTGAGTTCGCCGATCGGCACAAGGCCACGATCCGTCACCACGAGCGTGTCCCCGGTGACGCAATACCGCATCGCCGCGGGAGGGTCGCCGTCGATGCTCCCCATGTTGCCGTGGCCGTCGACGAGCATGTACCGCATGGAGAAGTCCTGCGCCATGCGCACCATGGCGTCGTACACGGCCGCGTCGTTGTGCGGGTGGTACTTGCCGAGCACGTCGCCGACCGTCGCCGACGACTTGCGATAGGGCTTGTCCGGCGTGCGCCCGGCTTCGTGCATGGCCCACAGGATCCGCCGGTGGACGGGCTTGAGGCCGTCCCGAGCGTCCGGCAACGCGCGCGCCACGATGACGCTCATGGAGTAGTCGATGTACGACTGCTTCATCTCGTCGACGACGTCGATGGGGATGATCTTGCTCTCCGCTTCCGCCATGACCGCGCGTCCCCCCTTCCCGGCTCGCTAGCCGATCGTGTCGAGGTTCTTGACCTCGTCGGCGTGCTCTTCGATGAACTCGCGGCGCGGCTCGACCTTCTCGCCCATGAGGATCGTGAAGATCTCGTCCGCGGCCATCGCGTCCTCGATGGAGACCTGCAAGAGCGTGCGGTTGGCCGGGTTCATGGTCGTCTCCCACAGTTGTTCCGCGTCCATCTCGCCGAGACCCTTGTAGCGCTGCGGCGTCTCGATCGCGTCCCAGCCGCCGAGTTGCGCGATGATGCGGTCGCGCTCGGCGTCGGAATACGCGTACCGCGGCGTCTTGTCGCCCTTCTTGGCGACGATGCGATACAACGGGGGACGCGCGATGTAGACGTAGCCGGCCTCAATGAGCGGGCGCATGTAGCGGTAAAAGAACGTGAGAAGCAACGTCCGGATGTGCGCGCCGTCGACGTCGGCGTCGGTCATCAAAATGACTTTGTGATATCTCGCCTTCGTGATGTCGAACTCGTCCCCGATGCCCGTGCCCAGCGCCGTGATGATGGCCCGGATCTCCTCGTGGCCGAGCATCTTGTCCAGGCGGGCCTTCTCGACGTTCAGGATCTTGCCCCGCAAGGGGAGAACCGCCTGGGTGTGGCGGTCGCGACCCTGCTTGGCCGAGCCGCCGGCGGAATCGCCCTCCACGATGAACAGTTCCGAATCGGCGGGATCTTTCGAGATGCAGTCCGTCAGCTTGCCGGGGAGCGCGGACACTTCCAGCGCGTTCTTGCGACGCGTCAGCTCCCGCGCCTTGCGCGCCGCCTCGCGGGCCCGCGCGGCGAGCACGGCCTTGTCCACGATGGCACGCGCAGCCGTCGGATGCTCCTCCAGGTACACGGACAGTCCGTCGGCGACGACCGTCTCCACCACGCCGCGGACCTCGCTGTTGCCGAGCTTCGTCTTGGTCTGGCCTTCGAACTGCGGCTCCGGGAGCTTGACGCTGACGATCGCCGTGAGGCCTTCGCGGATGTCCTCGCCGGAGAGGGTGTCCACGCCGTTCTTGAGGAGGTTGTACTTTTTCGCGTAATCGTTGACGGCGCGGGTCAGCGCCGCCTTGAGCCCGGCCTCGTGGGTGCCGCCTTCGGCCGTGTGGATGGTGTTCGCGAAGGAAAAGATGTTTTCGACGTAGCCGTCCGTGTACTGCAGCGCGGCCTCCACGCTGATGTTGTCCCGCTCGCCGCTGACATAGATCGGCTCCGGGTGGAGCGGCGTCTTGTTCTTGTTCAGGTGTTCGACGAACGCGACGATGCCGCCCTCGTAGTAAAAAGTGTTTTTCTGCCCGGAGCGCCGGTCTTCCAGCGTGATCGTGAGGCCGCTGTTGAGGAAGGCCAGCTCGCGCAGGCGCTGGGCCAAAATGTCGTATTTGAATTCCGTGTCCTCGAAAATTTCAGCATCCGGCTTGAAATGGATCGTCGTGCCCGTGCGGTCGGTGGAACCGATCACTTCCACGTCGGTTTTCGGCACGCCGCGCTCGTAGCGCTGCTGGTGGATCTGCCCGTCGCGATGAACCGTCGCCACCAGCCACTCCGACAGCGCGTTGACGACCGACACGCCCACGCCGTGCAGGCCGCCCGAGACCTTGTACAGGTTGCTGTCGAACTTGCCGCCGGCGTGCAGGACCGTCAGCACGACCTCAAGCGTCGGACGGCCCATCTTGGGATGGATGCCGACGGGGATGCCCCGCCCGTTGTCCTCCACGGAGACCGAGCCGTCCCCGTGGATCACGACGTGAATGTTCGTGCAGGCGCCGGCAAGCGCCTCGTCGACGGAGTTGTCGACCACCTCGTAGACCAGGTGGTGCAGCCCGCGCGTACCCGTGGAGCCGATGTACATGCCGGGGCGGCGCCGGACGGCTTCGAGCCCTTCCAGTACCTGAATTTGACTCTCGTCGTACGGCATGGTCGCACTCCTCCGAAAGGCACGTAAAATGGGCCGCCCCGATCCGCAACTGGCGAATCTGGCCCCGTCGACACGATGGCACAAAACTGTCTAAACACGCATAGTATAGCGCATTGCGCGTTTCAGGGCCTGAGGTGGTCGAAGTCGCCGATGCGCTTGCGCAGCGTCGACGCCGAAATCGGCGAGAGCAGGACCCGGTCGCGGCACACGACCACCGTCTTCGCGTCCCCGTTGGACAGATCCTCCACCTTGCCCCGCGCCCGCATGAACCCGAGGAACTCCCGCGTGGCGGCGCCGGTGACCACCGTGTTCCGTTCCAGGATCGCCACGATGTCCGACGCGCGGATGATCACGTCCCCGCCGACGTGCAGGTACAATTCGCGTCACCCTTCCCTGTCGGATGCGACCGCTTCGGTGTCGCGCGCCGGGCCGGCGGAGCGCCCCTCGCGGCGACGGCGACGCGCCTCGGCGCGCGCCGCGAACTCGAGAAGTGCCGCGCGCAGGTCGGCGGCGAGCGACGTCTCCTCTTCCTCCAGCATGCGGCGAAGATCGCGTTTCGCCAACTCGATTTCGTCCCTGGCGAGCATGTCGCCCGCTCGCTCCGCCTCCGGCGGCCGCACGCGGCCGACGCGCACGCGGAGATCCTTCAACCGTTCAGGGGCGAGGCGGGCGTTCAGCCGGTCGAGCAGTTCCTGCTTGAGAAGCGCCACCTGGTTCGCCCACGCAGAGTCCGCGACGACGACCTCGAGCACCTCGCCGCGCACCGCGACAGCCTGCGCGTGTTCCCGCAGGTGCGGCCCGGCCACCTCGTCCCACAGTCTCACGGCCGACTGGCGGTCCGCCGCCTGCTTCAGGCCGAGCTGGGCGAGCGTGCGCTCCAGCGCGTGACCCAGGCGCTCGCTCAAGCGTTTCCCTCCTCGAGGACCTCGACGCGCCCATCGCCGACGCGGAAGATGCGCGCCACGCGCTCCCGCGGGACCAGGTCCAGCTCGGTCGTCGTCAGGAACGCCTGCAGCCGTCCTTCCAGAAGCCACGTGAGACGCCGGCGCCGGTCCGGGTCGAGCTCGGAGAAGATGTCGTCGAGGAGGAGGAGGGGCGTCTTGCCGAGCACCTCGGTGAGGCGGCGCACCTCCGCGACTTTCAAGGCCAGCACGAACGATCGCTGCTGGCCCTGCGACGCGAAGCGGCGCGCGTCCCGGCCGCCGAGGAACGCGGCCACGTCGTCGCGGTGGGGCCCGACCAGCGTGTATCCCTGCGCCGCCTCGTCCGGGAATGCGGCCGCAAGCTCGTCCGCGTACCAGCGCCGCCACGCGTCGGCCGTCGCGGGGACGTCGTCGAGGCGGCGGATGCGGTCACCCGATCCGGGCCTGGCGGAGACGACGAGGCCGAGGTCCGCGTCCTCGTCCGGAGCGATGCGCTGCAGCTCTTCGCGCAGGAGCGGCTGCAGTTCCACGAGGCCGCGCACGCGCGCCGCCGCCACGCGTGAGGCCACGTCGAGGTACTGCTCCGTCCACACCTCGAACAGCGCGCCGGGGCGCGGCTTCCCGCCCATGTCCCGCAGGACCTGGTTGCGCTGCACCAGACAGGCGCGCATCTCACCGAGGTTGTCGCCGTACGTCGGGTCGATCTGGGCGAGGACGTGGTCCAGCCACCGCCGCCGGACGCCCGGCGAGCCCTTCAACCAGGAGAGCTCGTCCGGCGTGAAGACGACGCACGGCAACGTCCCGAACAGCTCGCTGAGCCGGCTCAGCGGGCGCCCGCCGACGCGGACGGCCTTGCCGCGCGCCTTGTGGAACGCGACTTCGAGGTCCAGCGTGCCGAGCCCGTCGACGCGGCGGCCCTTGATGTAGAAGCCGGCCTCGTCCCACCGCACCACCTCGCCGTCCCTACCCGTCCGGAACGACTGGCCAAGACCGAGGTAGTGGATCGCCTCCAGCACGTTGGTCTTGCCGGCGCCGTTGGGCCCGATCAACACGTTCACGCCCGGGCGGAATTCGAGGGCGAGCTCGGCATAGCTTCGAAAGTGCCGGAGAAACAGGCGCTCAAGGTATTCCTGCGGCATCGCGCGGCTCATATCCCGTCCGTGGAGGACCCGCCGTCCTTGCCGTTCACGACCCATTCGCCCGCGCCCGGAATCGTGACGCGGTCGCCGTCGACGAGCTTCCGGCCGCGCCGCGTCTCGACTTCGCCGTTGACGAGCACGCGCCCGCTTTGCACGGCGACCTTCGCCTCGCCGCCCGTCTGCACGGCGCCGCAGATCTTGAGGAACGCGTCGAGTTTGACGGGAAGCTTCGCGATGTCCACCCGCACCGGTTGCATGGCTCAGGAAATCCGCATCGGCAAGAGGAAGTATTCGTAGTCGTCGCTCTCGCCGCAAAACCGCGCCGCGCCGATGGGCCCGGAGAAGGCGCACCGCACGACCTCGCCGTCGACGTGGCGCAAGCCGTCCAAGAGGTACTTGGAGTTGAACGCGATCTCCAGGGCCTCGCCCGTCACCGAGGCTTCCACGTAGTCTTCGGCCACGCCGACGTCGGGCGCCTGGGCGCTCAGGGTCACGCCTCCGGGGGCGATCGACATGCGCACGGCGTTCGACTGGTCGGGGGCGCTCGCGATCAGCGCGACGCGCTCGCAGGCCTCCACGAACGCGCGACGATCGACTTCCATCTCCACGCCGTAGGACTTGGGCATCATGTCGAGCACCGCGGGGTATTGCCCGTTCAGGACGGTGGTCTGGAAGAGAACGCCGTTCACCTCGGCGAGCAGCCGGTTCTCCAGCATGCCAAGCCGGACGCTGGCGTCGGCGTCCCCCAGCAGCCGGGCCAGCTCCTGAAGCGTTCGCCCGGGAACGACGACCTCGACGGCGTCGTCCGCCGAGCCGCCTTCCCCACGGTAATGCGCGACGCGGATCCCGTCCGTGGCCACGGCGTGAAATCCGCTCGTGGAGATGCGCAGCTGGATGCCCGTGAGAATGGGGCGCATGTCGCTGGTCGAGACGGCGAAGCTTGTCCGCTGCACGGCATCGCGGAACTGCTGCTGGGGCAGTTCCAGGGGGGAACCCGCGAAATCCTGCGCCATCATCGGGAACTGCTCGTGCGGGAAACCGTTCATGCGATACTGCGACTTTGCGAAGCGGACCGTGGCCTGGGCCCGTTCGCCTTCGGTGCTGATCGAGATCTCGCCCGAAGGCGCGCGCCGGACAAGTTCGACCACGTACCGAGCAGGGAGCACGACGGCGCCCTCATCCGCAACGGAAGCCGGCAGCGTGGTGCGGATCGCCGTTTCGAGGTCCGTGGCGGAAAGCGTCAGCATGCCGTGTCTCGCCTCGAAGAGAATGCCGGTCAGGACCGGCAGCGTCGTGCGGGCCGCAGTGGTGCGCTGCACGATTTGAAGCGCGGAGGCCAGGTCTTCCTGCTGGACGGTGATGTGCATGGTCGTCCTCCCTCAAGTTCTACTCTTGATTTGCACGGAGTAGCAGTAGTAGTCGGCGCGGCGTCCTGTGGACAACTTCGCGGATGCCCTGTACTTGCCGAGCCGCGGGTGTGGATTCGCTGTGGACGAGCGTGTGCACGAGAGCCCCTGTCGTCCACATGTTCGTGCCGTCCCGCGCCGGCCTGTGCACAACGTGCCGGTCATCCCCAGATTGTCCAACGGTTGTCCCGGGGTTGTCCCCAGGTTTGTCGACACCTCATCCCGTGATCCGTTTCCGAAGGTGCTGGATCGTCTGCCGCAAGTCCGGGTCGGTCTTGAGCTCGCGGCTGATCTTCTCGTGGGCGTGGAGCACCGTGGTGTGGTCGCGCCCGCCAAATTCCTCGCCGATGCGCGGCAGCGACAGGTCCGTGAGTTCGCGGCACAGGTACATCGCGACCTGGCGCGCCAGCGCCACCTGCCGTGTTCGCTTGCGGATCTTGAAGTCCTTTAGGTCGATCATGAAGTGCTCGGCCACCACGTCCTGGATCAGGCGCACGGTGATCGCGCGGCTCTTCTTCTGCGGCAGGATGTCCTTCAAGGCGTCCTGCGCCAGGTCGAAGTCGATGGTGCGCTGGTGCAGGCTCGCGTAGGCGACGAGGCGGATGAGCGCACCCTCGAGCTCGCGGATGTTCGTGTCGATCCGCTCGGCGATGAACAGCAGGACGTCGTCCGGCACCTTGAGGCGGTCGATCTGCGCCTTCTTACGCAGGATGGCGATCCGCGTCTCCAGGTCGGGCGGTTGGATGTCCGAGATCAGGCCCCACTCGAACCGCGAGCGGAGCCGCTCTTCAAGGGTGGGAATGTCCTTGGGCGGGCGGTCGCTGGAGAGCACGATCTGACGC
>JADGHN010000095.1 GCA_019683875.1 Clostridia bacterium | reverse complement strand
TCCGTGGTGGCCGCCGTCCTCTGCCGGGACCTGTGACGCCGACGTGCCGGCGCGGCTCGCGGCCGCGCGGCCGGTCGGGGAAGGGAGTGCGGAATGCTTCGCAATTGCCGGCGCTGCGGGGCCCTGTTCGATTCCAGCGGACCGGACGTGTGCCCGCCGTGCCTCGCGCGGGAAGAGGACGTCTTTCGCAAGGTCCGCGCCTACGTGACGGACCACCCGGAAGCCAGCGTGGAAGAAGTGGCGAGGGCGCTGGATGTCGAGCCGGGTCTCATCCTGCGGTTCCTCAAGCAGGGGCGGCTGATCGGCGTCCGCGCCGAGCTGCACTGCGAGGGGTGCGGCCGGCCCATCACGGAGGGGCGGTATTGCCCGTCCTGCATCGCGGCCTTGCAAAGAGGGCTGGCCGGTGACCGTCCTCGGCGGACGCAGTTCTACGGAGCGCCCCGTCAGCGGCCGAAGCCTTGATGAGCTGACCGTTGCCGCCGTCCGGCGGGTCGTGCCCGGCTCATGTTAGAAAGACGTCGACAGGCGTCCGATCAAGAAAAACGACGAGACGAGGAGATTGTGAGCTCCGCGCCCACAGAATCGGCCTCCCATCACGGTCAACAATTCCCCGTGACACTCGAAACACGGTGTAGCAGGCCACAGAGGCCGTGACCGCCACGGGAGGCGTGCACCGTGAAGGTGTCGCACGGGCAAGTTCATGAGGCTGCTCGAGCGTATTTGACCGAACTGCAAAGAGCCGACCGCCGCGACGACCGTTCGCCCCAAGTCGGTGCCTCGGCTCAGGACGGCGTTTCGTTCAGCCGGGACGCGAAGGAGGTCCGCCGGTGGCTGGACCGCCTGGTGGCCATGCCGGACGTGGACCCGGCGCGGGTTGCCGAGCTGAAACAGCGCGTGTCGGAAGGCACGTACGCGCCGGACGCGTACGCCATCGCGGACCAGATCCTCGCTCGCTCGCTGGCCGATCGTCTGGCTGGCGGTCGCGTATGATGGCCCTCGACACGCTGCAGGCGGCCCTGGACGGAGAGCTCGCGGTCTACCGCGAGCTTCATCAACTCACGCGTCAGAAGCGGCAACAGATCCTTCAGGGGGACTGGCAGCGGCTGCAGTCGACGGTCGAACGCGAGCTGGAACTCCTTGCCGACCTCGACAAGTGGGAGAGTCGCCGGCTCGCGGCGACATCCGCGCTGGCCGCATCCATCGGGCTCGAGCCGCGCGCCACGTTGCAGGAGTTGACGCGCCACCTGCCTCCCGAGACGGCTCGCTCACTCACGGAGCGCCGGTTGGCGCTCCTCACCGTGATGGACGAAGTCGCGCGTTTGAACGCCACGAATGAGTCGCTTCTCGGCCAGTCCCTCGCGTATGTGGAATTTTCTTTGAATCTCTTGCGTCGCGCGTCGGGCACCGCCTATGACGCCACGGGACGCGCCCAATCCGTGGCGGCGCACGCGCGCTGGCAACGGAGGGCCTGACATGCGCAGCACGTTCTTCGGCCTGGAGACGGCTCTGCGCGCGCTGGAGGCGCAACGCGGCGCCGTGGACGTCGCGGCTCACAACGTGGCCAACGCCAGCACGCCCGGCTACCGGCGCCAGGTCGCGCGGCTGCAGGCGACGCCGCCGTATCGCGCGATCGACATGGACGGGCCCATCGGGGCGGGCTCCTGGGGGACCGGCGTCGCCATCGCGGACATCTCCAGCGTGCGCGACGCGTTCCTCGACCGCCAGGTTCGGGCGCAGTCGGCGTGGCAGGGACGTTACGACGCGATGGACAAGGCGCTCGGCGAGATCGAGGCCACCCTCAACGAGCCGAGCACGACGGGCCTCGCCTCCTCCCTGGACGCGTACTGGAAGGCGTGGCAGGCGGTCGCGGATGACCCGGGCAACCTGGCCGCGCGGCAGGTGCTGCTGCAGACGGCTGCGGCCCTCGGCGAGGACTTCTCGCACCTGGACCAGCAGTGGCTCTCCATCCGCGACGACGTGGATCGCCAGATCCAGGACCAGGTGGCCCAGCTCAACCGGCTCGCACAGCAGGTGGCGGAGCTCAACCACGACATCGCCGGTCTCAAGGCGATGGGCCAGAACCCGAACGACCTCATCGACCAGCGCGATGACCTGCTGAACCAGATGGGACAGATCGCGCCGCTTCAGACGCGCCTGAACGCCGACGACACCGTCGACGTGTGGGTGCAAGGGTACGCCCTTGTCAGCGGCGACCGTGCTGACGCGATCGATGTCACCGTCGGCGGCGGCAACCTGACCCTGACGTGGCAGTCCACGGGCGCGCAGCTGACCATCGCCCCCGGGTCCGCCGGCTCGCTGGGCGGGCTCCTCGACCTGCGTGAAGTCGTCATTCCGGGCTATCATGCGCAGCTGGACGCGATTGCGAACGCGCTGGCAAGTAAGACGAACAGTCTGCACAAGGCCGGAATTGACTTGACCGGGGCAAATGGCGAGGATTTCTTCTCTTATACGGGCTCCACTACGGGCTCCCCCTGGACTCAACCAATCCTACTGCAGTTGAACCCGGCGTTGGTGGGTCACCCGGAAATGATTGCCGCCGCTGCGCCGCCGGGCGCCAGCGGCGACGGCACGGTTGCGCTCGACATTGCGGCGCTACTCGACACGCCGAATGTCGTGGGCGGCGCGGCGAGCATCCACGAGGCGTACCGGGGGCTCGTCGGGCAGATCGGCGCCGATCGTCTGGAGGCGAGCACGCGGGCCGAAAACGCCCAGGCGCTCCTGCAGAACCTGGAAGTCCAGCGCCAGTCCGTGGAGGGCGTGTCGCTGGACGAGGAAATGGCGCGTCTCGTGCAATACCAGCAGGCGTACCAGGCGGCAGCTCGGACGCTGACCGCCATCGACGACATGATCGGGACCGTGGTCGAGCGGCTCGGCCGCGCCGGGTTGTAGGCGACGGCTCGGTTCCGCGGTTCGTGAGGAGGATCGCGCGTGCGGGTCACGTCCAGCATGGTCTATGAGCAGGTCATCGGCGACATCCGCCGGTCGCAGACCCGTTTGGCCCGGCTGCAGGAGCAGATGGCCTCGGGTCGCCGCGTCAACCGCCCGTCCGACGACCCCTCGGGGATCCAGTACGGGCTGGAGCTCTCGCACGGCCTCGCGCAGAACGAACGCTATCTCGCCAACGCGCAGGACGCACAGGACCGGCTGGACACCACCGACCAGGCGCTCGCGAGCATCGGCGACATCATCCTGCGGGCTCGGCAATTGGCGATCAAGGGCAGCGACAGTTCCCTGCCCCTGTCTGCGCATCAGGCTCTGGCCACGGAAGTGCGCCAGCTCCGGGACCAGCTCGTCGACACGGCGAACGCGGAGATGGCCGGCCGGTTCCTCTTCGCAGGCTCCGCGGACGACACCAAGCCGTATAGCGTGAGCGGGACCGGGACTCTGTCGTACGCTGGCGACAACAACTTGATTGTGCGCGAGATCGGGCCGGGCGTGCGCGTGCCGGTCAACGTCGACGCGAGCCAGGACATCAAAGACCTGTACGCCGCGCTCGATAAACTCGCGAACGACCTCGATGCACAGGACGTCAACACCATCTCGACCGCTGACCTCGCGGAGATTTCAAGGCTTCAGGACAACTTCATCAACCACCGCGCCGTCGTGGGCGCCCTGTCGGCGCGCATGCAGCTGGCGATCGACCGGCTGGGGGCCACGGGCTTCGAGCTGCAGAAACTCTTGAGCGACACCGAGGACGCCGACATCACGAAGACGGTGATGGACGCCATGCAAAGCGAGAACGCGTACCGGATGGCGTTGCAGGTCGGCGCGCGCCTCCTCCAGCCCACGCTGCTCGACTTCCTGCGCTAGTTCCTGCGGCAGCCTCGCCGTTCCACGGTCCGCTCCGCCGACCCCGCGACCCCTTCGACCGCCCCGGCTGGAGTGGTATGCTCATCGGCGGGGGTGGGGCAGGGCATGTCCCTCGCGGAGACGCTCGGCATTCGTTTCGGCACTGATGGTTGGCGGGACGTCATCGCCGACCGGTACACGTTCGCGAACGTTCGTCGCGTGGCGCAGGCGCTTTGCGACGTCCTCGCGGCCGAAGGCGGTCCGCGATCCATCGTCGTGGGGCACGACACGCGCTTCCTCTCCGACCGCTTCGCGCTGGCCGTCGCCCGGGTCGCCTCGGCGAACGGCTTCGACGCGTTCCTCACGCAGTTGGCCACGCCGACGCCGGCCGTGGCCTGGGCCACGCGGGAGCGCGGCGCGGCCGCGGGCGTCATGATCACGGCCAGCCACAATCCGCCCATCTACAACGGCTTCAAGATCAAGGGCCCCTTTGGCGGTCCGGCGCTGCCGGACTTCACGGCGGCTGTGGAGCGCCGCCTGGCGGAAAACGTCGCCGCCGGACGGGAGCCGCGCGAGGACGACGCGCGCGTGCGCCAGTTCGACGCGCTGCCGACGTACCTCGACCAGGTGCGGCGGCTGGTGCAGTTCGATGTCGTCGCTCGGGCGCGGGGGCCATGGATCAGCGACGCGATGCACGGCGCGGGGCGCGGCATCCTGGCCGGGCTCCTGCGCGAGGCCGGCGTCGATGTCGTGGAGATCCGCGGGGACGTGAACCCATCCTTCGGCGGCGTCAACCCCGAACCGGTGGCCGCCAACCTGGAGGCATTGCGACAGGCGGTCGTTTCCCACGGAGCGCGGGGCGGGGTCGTCACCGACGGGGACGCCGACCGCGTCGGGGCCGTGGACGAGCATGGCCGCATCGTGGACTCGCAACGGATTTTCGCTCTTCTGCTGCAGCACTTGGTGGAGGACCGCGGCTGGCGTGGCACGGTCGTCAAGACGTTCGCGGTGACGGACATGGTCGACAAGCTGGCGCGCCGCTACGGTCTTGAGGTGCTGCTGCGTCCCGTGGGGTTCAAGTACGTGACGGAGTACGCCCTGACCGGCAACCTGCTGCTGGGCGGCGAGGAAAGCGGCGGGCTCGGCATCCAGCACCACCTCCCGGAGCGCGACGGGATCGTCTGCGCCCTGCTGCTGATCGAGATGTGCGGTGCGCGCGGGAAGACCCTCGGCGAGCTCGTCGACGACCTGATGCAGACCGTCGGCTACCACGTGTACCGCCGTCTCGACCTGCATCTCACCGAGGAGCAGAAGAGGCGCCTGATGGAACGGCTGCGCACCTCGCCGCCGAGGAGCGTGGCCGGGCTCGCGGTCACGGGCATCGACCCCCTGGATGGATACAAACTGCGTCTCGGCGACCGCGGCTGGATCCTGTTCCGCGCGTCGGGAACCGAGCCGATCGTGCGCGTCTACGCGGAGCTCGACGACGACGACGCCCTGGAGCGCGTGCTGGAGGCGGGCCGAACCCTGGCGGAACGTGGCGATTGACGTGAGCAAGCTGGCGCCGCTGGAAAGCCACCTCGAGGAGCTCCGCTACCGCCTCATCGTCTCGCTGGTCGCGGTGGCGGCAGGGGTCGTGATCGCTTGGTTTCGCGCGTCGTGGCTTCTCCATGAAGTGGTCCGCCGGCTCGATTCCCACCTCGTGTTCGTCCAGCCCGGCGAGGCGTTCACGGCCGTGCTCAACATCGCCATTGTGGCCGGGTTGGCGCTCGCCTCGCCGGTCGTGCTGTACCAGATCGTGGCCTTCGTGGTTCCGGGACTCATGCCCGCGGAGCGTCGGCTTCTTTACGCGGCCCTGCCGGCCGCGGCCCTGCTTTTCTTCTGCGGCGCGGCATTCGCGTACCTGTACCTCGTCCCCTTCGCCTGGCGGTTTCTTCTGGGCTTTGCGACGCCGGACATCCAGCCGTACATCACCGTCTCGTCGTTTCTCAGCTTTCTCCTGGGGTTGCTGGTGCCGGTGGGTCTCGTGTTCGAGTGGCCGCTCGTCGTGCTCGCGCTGTCCCGCCTGGGTCTCGTCGCGCCGCGCACGCTGCGCGCGGGACGAAGACTCGCGTATCTTCTGATCCTGATCGTGGCGGCCGCCGTCACCCCGCCCGACGTGATGTCGCAGATGCTCGTGAGCGTGCCGCTGTTCCTCCTGTACGAGATCGGCATCGTCCTGAGCCGCTGGTCCTACCGGGAGCGCTGACGCCATTCGACATAATTCGGGAATCCTCTACATGTCCCACAGAGTTATCCACATGTCGGCCCCCTGATCCGCCGCTTGTGAACAGGGTTATCCACATTATCCACAGCTTTTCCGGTCGACGGCATTCTGTTACGAGGCATGTTCACCCCGATGGCGACGACAGGAAACGACACGCCGGAAGGTGGTGGCCGTGCGGGCTAGAATGGTCTTGGAAGTCGGGTAAGGGGGTCGCGTCTCATGCCGGTGAACCTGCAGTTGCACGGCAAGAACATCGACGTCACGCCCGCGTTGAGGGAGTATGCGGAAAAGAAGCTCTCCCGCCTCGGAAAGTACTTCGACGAGCCTCTCCACGTCCAGGTGAGCTTCGAGGTCGAGCGGGGCCGGCACCTGGTCGAGGTGACCGTGCCGGTCTCGGGCTACATCTTGCGCGGCGAGGAGGCGACGGGCGACATGTACGCCTCCCTGGACCGCGTCTGGGACAAACTGGAGCGCCAGATCCACAAGTACAAGACGCGTCTCAACCGGAAGGCGCGCCAGGACGGCGGCGCCAAGAAGCCCGAGCGCGCGAAGGAGGAGCGCACGGAAGACCCCTCCGAGGATCTGCCGCGGATCGTCCGGGTGAAGCGCTTCCACCTGAAGCCCATGGACGTCGACGAAGCCGTGCTGCAGATGGACCTCCTCGGCCACGACTTCTACGTGTTTCAGAACGCGGAGACCGATGTGGTCAACGTGCTCTACCGCCGGCGCGAGGGCGGCTACGGCTTGATCGAGCCCGCGCGCTGAGCGGTGGAGACGCATGACCCGAACCGCAATGCCCCGCGTGCACGCCGTCATCTTCGAAGGCGGTCGCGCCGGCGGCCCCCTGACGGGGGCGGTGGCGCGCGTGCGGGAAGCGCTGACCCTCGTGCGCGTGCGCGTGCTCCTCGCCGCCGGGATCGAGCGCGTCTGGGTGGTCAGCGACCGCGCGGCGCTGCTGGAAGAGGCACGCGCGGCTGGCGCCGTGCCGGTGACGAGCGCGCGCCCGTTCCGGTT
>JADGHN010000094.1 GCA_019683875.1 Clostridia bacterium | reverse complement strand
TCGCGCGCGTGAAGGGGGACAGCGATGGAAGGCGGCATTCTCGCGCTTTTGCTCGTGGCCCTGGCCCGCGGCCTGTGGGCGCTCGCGGGCTACCTGCACAACCAGACGGCGTTCCCGAAGCCGCTCTCCCGCCGCGAGGAGGCGGAGTGCCTCCGGCGCATGGCCGCCGGCGACCGCGAAGCCCGGGCCAAGCTCATCGAGCACAACCTGCGGCTCGTGGCGCACATCGTGAAGAAGTTCGACGGTTGCGGCGAGGACCCCGAGGATCTGATCTCCATCGGTACCATCGGGCTCATCAAGGGCATCGAGACGTTCGACCCGAACAAGGGCACGCGCCTCGCCACGTACGCGGCCCGGTGCATCGAAAACGAGGTGCTCATGCACCTGAGGTCCGCGAAGAAGACGCGCGGCGAGGTCTTCCTGCAGGATCCGATCGGCTCGGACCGCGAGGGCAACGAGATCACGCTGATGGACGTGCTGCGCGACAACGCGGAGCCGATCGCGGACGAAGTGGGCCGGCGCCTGGAGGCGAGCCAGCTTCGGGAACTGTTCGACGTGTTGGACGAGAGGGAGCGCACCGTGCTGGCCCTGCGGTATGGCTTTCACAACGGGGAGGAGCTGACGCAACAGGAGATCGCCCACATTCTGGGCATCTCGCGAAGCTACGTCAGCCGGATCGAGAAGAAGGCCGTGCGCAAATTGTCGGCCGCCCTGCAAACGAAACTTGGCAAAGGTTGACGGCCCCAGAACATGGACACGGCGCCATCACCACGGTTCCTGACATCGCGCGCGCCGCACGAGTACAATCGAACAAGCGAGGTGACCGTCGTGGGGCGCGGTTTGCGGCCGGATCGGGTGGCGCGGTCCGTGTTCGACATCGACCTCCATGCCTTGAAGCGCATGGGGATCACCACGCTTTGCCTCGACTTGGACAACACCCTGGTGGGCTGGAACCGGCCGCCGGACGAGCGGATTCGGAGCTGGCTGGCCACGGTGCGCGAGCTGGGGTTCAAGGTGGCCGTGGTGTCGAACAACACGACGGCCCGCGTCGACACGTTCTGCGCGGAGCTGGGCCTGCAGGGCGTGGCGGTGGCCCGCAAGCCGCGGCGTTCCGGATTCCGGCGCGCCATGGCGCTGCTCGGCGCCGATCCGGCACGCGCGGCCGTCATCGGTGACCAGATCTGGACCGACGTGTGGGGCGGCAACCGGGCGGGATGCTTCACCGTGCTCGTGCGGCCGCTTGATCGGCGCGAATTTCTCGGCACGAAGGTGGCGCGCGCGTTCGAGCGGCTCTGGCTGCTCCTGCTGCACCGGCTCGACCCTCCGGCGAGCGTGAACCGCTCCGTCCCCACGGATTCCCGGTGAGTTCGTTCGTCCCGCTGCATCCCGCCTCCGGCCGGGGTCGCCGCTTCGCCGTCGTCGGCTGGCCGGTGGCGCACAGCCTGTCCCCGCGCCTCCACAACGCCGCGTTCCGGGCGGTGCGCAGTCCCCACCTGTACGAAGCCGTCGCCGTGCCGGCCGACGGCTTCGCAGCGTTCGCCGCCACCGTCCGTTCGGACGCGATGTCGTGGGGCGGCTTCAACGTCACCATCCCGCACAAGACAGCAGCCGCCCTCGCCGCGGACGAGCTTCGCCCGGCGGCGGCCGCGCTCGGCGCGGCGAACGCGGTGGCGGTGGGCCCGGGCGGACGCCTCGTCGCGGACAACACGGATGCGGCCGCGGCGCTGCACGTGCTGCGCGAGCGCCGCGACCCCGCGCCCGGCGGCACGGCCCTGGTCCTCGGCGCGGGCGGTGCCGCGCGCGCGGCGGTGTGGGCGCTCGCCCGTTGGGGCGCCGGCCGCGTCGTCGTGGCGGCGCGAGACGTGGAGAAGGCGCGCGCGCTCCTGACCGACGTGCGCGGCGCCCTCGAACCGGGCGCGACGGAGCTGGCCGCCGTCGCCCTCGCCCCGGAAACGTTGCACGGAGCGCTCCGGGACGCGCGCGTCATCGTCAACGCGACGCCCGTCGGCCTCGCGGATCCGGACGCCTCGCCTCTCGAGGACGGCGCTTGGGAGATCGTGCGGCCCGGCGGCCTCTGCTTCGACATGGTCTACGGACCGCGTCGCACGCGCCTGCTGCGCCAGGCCGCCCTGGCGGGCTGGGACGCCGTCGACGGCATCGACATGCTGGTGCGCCAAGCCTCGCTGTCCTGGGAGCTGTGGTTCGGCGGACCCGCGCCCGAATCGGCCATGCGCGCGGCGTTGAGCGACATCCAATAGGCTTGCGCAAGGACTGGCGCGAATCTCGTCGAAACTGCTTCATTCAATTGCAGTGAATCCCGTTCAGGCCCGATTCACGGCCCAGGCGCCGCGCCGCGGCTGGCGCAGGGCGACGATCTCAACGCCGAGGTGGACACGCATTGCTCCGATACATGACCGCCGGTGAATCCCACGGGGAGATGCTCGTGGGAATCCTCGAGGGCTTGCCGGCCGGCATCCCGCTCTCCGCAGGCGACATCAATCCCTACCTCCAGCGCCGCCAGGGCGGGTACGGGCGCGGCGGCCGCATGAAGATCGAGCGCGACGAGGTCCGCCTCGTGGCCGGCGTCCGCGGAGGGGAGACGCTGGGCAGCCCCGTCGCCTTCCTCATCGAGAACCGCGACTGGAAGAACTGGCAGGGCGTGATGAACCCGGAAGCCGAGGCGATCGACGCCGGGCGCCGCGCCGCCCGGCGTGTGACCGCGCCCCGGCCGGGCCACGCCGACCTGGCCGGCGGCCTCAAGTATGACCGCGCCGACCTGCGCGACGTCCTCGAGCGCGCAAGCGCCCGTGAGACGGCGATGCGCGTGGCGATCGGCGCCGCCTGCCTGAAGTTCCTCGCCGAGCTCGGCATCCGCGCCGCCGGCCACGTGGTGCGCATGGGCGAAGCCGCGGCCGATCCCGAGGCCGTGGCGGCGCTGACGCTCGACGAGCTCGCCGCCCGCGCCGCGGCGTCGCCCGTGTACTGCGCCGACGAAGAAGCCTCGCGCCGGATGGTCGAGGCCGTGAAGGAAGCGGCGCGCCGTCACGACACGCTGGGCGGCGTCGTCGAGGTGCGCGTCGAAGGGCTTCCGGTCGGCCTCGGCAGCCACATCAGCGGCGAGCGCCGCCTCGACGCGCGCCTCGCGGCGGCCCTCATGGGAATCCAGGCCGTCAAGGGCGTGGAGATCGGCCTCGGCTTCGAGGCCGCGCGGCGGTTCGGCTCCGAAGTCCACGATCCCATCGTCTACGTCGGCCCCTCCCGCGCGCCGCGGTCCGGGGGCTACGCGCGCACGCGGAACGGGGCCGGAGGGCTCGAAGGCGGCATGACGAACGGCGAGCCGCTCGTCGTGCGGGCGGCGATGAAGCCCCTCGCCACGCTGACCCATCCCCTGCCGAGCGTCGACGTGCACTCGAAAGAGGCCGCCGGCGCCGCCGTGGAGCGCACGGATGTCGCGGCCGTGCCGGCCCTGGCCGTCGTGGCGGAGGCGATGGTCGGCATCGTCCTGGCCGACGCCGTCCTCGAAAAGTTCGGCGGCGACAGCCTCGGGGAGGTCCGGCGCAACCTTCAGGGCTACGTGGATCAGATCGCGCGCCACCCCCTTCAGCCGGAGGGCGAGGCCCGTTGACCCCGAACCTCGTGCTCGTCGGCATGCCGGGCTGCGGCAAGACCACGCTGGGCCGGCGGGTCGCGGCGCGCTGCCGTCGCCCCTTCCTGGACACGGATGCCGAGGTCGAACGCCTGACCGGAAAGCGCGTGGCGGACCTATGGGCGGAGGAGGGCGAGGCGGCTTTCCGCGACTGGGAGGCGCGCGTCGTCCGCGCGGTCTCGCCGTGGTCGGGCACCGTCGTGGCGACCGGCGGCGGCACGCTGCTCCGGGAAGAGAACCGCGAGCGCCTTCGACAGGGCGGTTTCGTCGTCTGGCTCCGCGTTCCCATGGCGGTCCTCGAACGCCGCACGGCCCGCTCCGCCGCGCGACCGCTCCTCGCCCGCGGGGACCGGGCGGCCGTTCTGCGGTCCCTTGAGGAGGAAAGGGAGCCGGTGTACCGCGAGTTCGCGGACGTGGCCCTCGACCTGGCGGACGCCCACCCTGCGGTGAACGCAGCCGCCATCGCCGCCCTGTGGGAGGAGGCGGGCCTGCATGCGCCCCGACTCGCGCGGCCCTGATCCCGTGCGCGTGCACGTGGACGGAGAGCGTCCGTACGACGTGTGGATCGGCCACGGGCTCCTTCGGGAGCTCGGGGCGCGCCTGCGCCAGATCGGCGGCACCCCGCGGGCACTCATCGTCACCGTCCCTCCCGTGGAGCGCGCCTGGCGGGAGGTCGTGACACGCAGCTGCTTTGCGGCAGGCGTCGAGGCCGCCTGGCACGTGATTCCGGACGGCGAACGGAGCAAGTCGCTTGAACAGCTGACCGGCGTGTACGAGGCCGCCCTGGCCGCAGGCCTCGACCGCGATTCGTGTATCGTGGCGCTCGGCGGCGGCGTCGTCGGTGACCTCGCCGGCTTTGCGGCCGCCACCTTCCTGCGCGGCGTGCGTCTCCTTCAGGCGCCGACGTCGCTCCTCGCCCAGATCGACTCCAGCGTGGGCGGCAAGACGGGCGTCAACCTTCCGGCCGGCAAGAACCTGGTGGGCGCCTTCCACTGGCCGAGCCTCGTGCTGGCCGATCTCGACACGCTGGACACCCTCCCGGACGCCGAATTCCGCGCGGGCCTTGCGGAAGCGGTGAAGCACGGGCTGATCTCCGACGAAAACGATTATGGATTCGTCCGCCGCGCCGCCCCGGCCATCCTGCGCCGCGACGCGGCCGCATTGAGCCGGCTGGTGGCCGACTCCGTCCGCATCAAGGCGGCCGTCGTGGGCAGGGATCCGCGGGAGTCCGGCGAGCGCCGCCTCCTGAACCTCGGCCACACCGTGGGCCACGCCATCGAGGCGGCGGCGGGTTACGGGCGCTGGCGGCACGGCGAGGCCGTCGCGGCGGGACTCGTCGCGGCCGGCGCGCTGGCCCTGGCGGTCGGCACCGGGTGGACGGATGCGCGGCAACGGGAGCTGGTCGACTTGTTGCAGACGTTGGGCTTGCCGACGACGCTGCGCGGGTTGCGCGCGGACGACCTCCTCGCACGGATCCGCCACGACAAGAAGGCCATCGACGGGGACGTGCGCTGGGTGCTTCCGGTGGCCCCCGGGCGTCTTCTCGAGGTGACCGGCGTGCCGAGGGAAACGGTGCGCCGCGTGCTTGTCGAACTCGGCGCGGAAGGGTAGGTGGGGCGCGATGATCCCCGTGCCGCCGGACGACACCGCCGAGCTGGCCGAGTTCGCCGCCGCCGCAGCGCGATACGTCGCGGAGGTCCAGGCGATCAAGGAGGACCTGGAGCGGAGCGCCGCGGAACTGCGCGAGCGGCGCACGCCGGAGACGGTCGACGCCGCGGCCGCGCTCGCCGCGCACGCGGAGCGGCTCGCCTCGCGGCTGGACGCGCTCGATGCCCAGCGCCGGGAGTGGGAACGGCGCGCGGCCCGCGCCCATCACCGCCAGCGCGCCGGCTTCAGCATCATCCGGGCGCAAGAGGAGGAGCGGCGCCGCCTCGCGCGCGACATCCACGACGGGCCGGCGCAGCTCCTCGCGAACGTCGTCTTTCGCATCGAGGTCAGCCAGAAGCTGCTGTCCATCGACCGCGACCGCGCCCTCGCCGAACTGGAGCAGTTGAAGACGCTGGTCCGCCACAGCCTGCAGGACGTGCGGAAGATCATCTTCGACCTGAGGCCCATGGCGCTCGACGACCTCGGACTGATCCCCGCGCTGCGAGGGTATCTGAGCACATTCGGCGAACGGACCGGATTGGCCACGGATTTGATCGTGCAGGGAACGGAGCGCCGCGTTCCGCCCGCCGTGGAGGTGGCGGCGTTCCGCATCGCGCAAGAGGCGTTGAGCAACGCGTGGAAGCACGGGGACGCGACGCGCGCGACCGTCACGGTGCGCTTCGAACCCGGGCAGCTGTCGGTGGCCATCGAGGACGACGGCGCCGGGTTCAACGTCGCCGAGGCGCTGCAGCGCCAGGGGGGCTTCGGCCTCCTGAGCATGCGCGAGCGTGCCGGGCTCGTGGGTGGCTCGCTCGACATCGTGAGCGCGCCCGGAGAAGGCACGACCGTCCTCGCCGTGATCCCGCTCCAGGCGGAGGGAGATGGCTGGGCATGACGCCCATTCGAGTTCTCGTCGCCGACGACCATCCGCTGTTCCGGCAGGGGCTGCGCCGGGCGCTCGAATTCGCCGACCGCCTGGAGGTGGTCGGCGAGGCGCGCGACGGCTACGAGTGCCTCGAACGGGTGCGCGCCCTGCGGCCGGACGTGATCCTGCTCGACCTCACCATGCCCAAGCTCAACGGCGTGGAAGTGGCGCGCCAGGTGAAGAGCGAATGGCCCGAGGTGCGCATCCTCGTCCTCACCATGCACGACAACGAGGAGTACCTCGTGGAAGCGGTGCAGGCGGGCGTGGACGGCTACGTCGTGAAGGACGTGGAGCCGGGAGAGCTGCAGCGCGCCATCCTGCGGGTGGCCGCCGGCGAACGCTACCTCCAGCCGGACATGGCGGCCAAGCTGATGACCGGCTTCCAGCGGCTCGCCCGGGAAGCTCAACGCCGCGAAGCGGGGCCGCTCGACATCCTCAGCGACCGCGAGTGGCAGATCCTCCAGTTGATGGTGGCGGGCAAGGCCAATAAGGAGATCGGCGACGCGCTCTTCATCAGCGAGAAGACGGTGAAGAACCACACGACGAACCTCTTTCGCAAGCTGGGCGTGCAGGGGCGCGCCCAGGCGGTCGTCGAGGCGATCCGCCGCGGCTGGGTGCGCGTGGACGAGGGGCCGACCGGCGGATCGTCCGGACCTTCGGTACCGGCGTGACTCGCGGCCTGCGCGAGCCCGGGACAGACGTCCCGGGCTCGTCGCGTTTGCTGGGGCTCATCGCCCCCAAAATCGGGACTTGCGCTGGATGGGAGCCGCCCCCGGCCGGACGTAGGCTGAAGGCAAGCGGCTTGTCCGGCACCGCGACCGCGTCAGCCTTGGCCGCGGTCGCGGGGTCGAACGCGAAAGGGGGTGTCGAAGGATGGCTCTCTTTGTCCGCTT
>JADGHN010000093.1 GCA_019683875.1 Clostridia bacterium | reverse complement strand
TGCGCGCCGTGCGTGCCGACCAGCGTGTAAAAGGCGGAGAGGAACGCGCTGCGCTGCATCGTCGCCCCGCGCGCCGCATCGACCAGAAACTCGTGCAGCTCAAGCCCCAGGAAACCCAACCCCAGGAGCATCGTGGCGACGAGCCACGCGGCCGTGGCGCGCGCATCCCCGCGCCGCACACTCAGGGTGGCGAGGCCCCCCGTGAAGCTGCTCGTCAGCAGAAGAAGGGTTTCCGCCGCGACCCCGGGCACGTCGAAGATGTCGCGCGCGGAGGGCCCGCCGTCCGTGTGCGTGAGCAGGACGAGGTAGGTCGCGAACAGGCACCCGAAGAGGAGCATGTCGGTGGCGAGGAAGATCCAGAAGCCGACCACCTTCGCCGACTGCGCGACCTCCGCATGAACATGCGCGTGCGCGTGCGCCGCGGCGCGGGGGCGGTCGCCCGCCTCGCGCGCGCGAATGCGTTCCAGCGTCGATTCCACCGTGGCCATAGGCTTACACCCTTCCCAGAGCGGCTTCCGTCTTGCGGATCTCGTCCGCGGGGAGCAGTTCCTCTTCCTCTTCGCCGCTCTCCCACGCGACGAAGCACGCCAGCACCCCGGCCGCCCCCACGGCCGCGACCGGCCACCACTCGAAGACCGCGCCGAAGCCGGCCACGAAGAACGAGAGCCCCAGGAAGAACGGGCGCGCCGTGTTCTTGGGCATGAGGATCGGCTCGATGTCGTCGGCCGTTGGGCGCAATTCCTCCGTGCGCCCCTGCTGCTTCAGCTCCCACCACATGTCGCGGTCGGTGACACGCGGGATGACCGCGAAGTTGTAGTGCGGGACGGGCGACGGCAGCGACCATTCGAGCGTGCGGGCGTCCCAGGGGTCGCCGGTCAGGTCGCGCTCGCCGTGGCGGATGCTGTACAGGATCTGCGCCACCATCACCACGAAGCCGAGTCCCATCATGTAGGCGCCGATGGTGGAGACGAGGTTGAGATCGCCCCATCCCAGCTCGGCCGGGTAGGTGTACATGCGCCGCTGCATGCCCATCAGTCCCAACGCGTACTGGGGCATGAACGTGACGTAGAAACCGATCACGAAGAGCCAGAAGGCGATGCGGCCCAGGCGCTCGTCCAGGCGGAAGCCGAAGATCTTGGGCCACCAGTAGTACATGCCCGCGATCAGCCCGAAGACCGTGCCGCCGATCAGCGTCTGGTGGAAGTGGGCGATGAGGAAGTAGCTGTTGTGGTACTGGTAGTCGGCCGGAGCCGCGGCCAGCATCACGCCCGTGGCGCCGCCCAGGGCGAAGGTCGGGATGAACGCGAGCGTCCAGAGCATCGGCAGCGAGAGACGGATGCGCCCGCGGTACATGGTGAAGAGCCAGTTGAACACCTTCACGCCGGTGGGAATGCCGACGGCCATGGACGCGACGGCGAAGAACGCGTTGACGTCAGCCCCGGCTCCCATGGTGAAGAAGTGGTGAGCCCACACAAAGTAGCTGATCACGCTGATCACAAGCAGCGAGGCCACCATGGACGTGTACCCGAAAAGCCGCTTCCGCGCGAACGTGGCCACCACTTCGGAGTACACGCCGAAGGCCGGCAAGATCACGATGTACACCTCGGGATGGCCCCAAATCCAAAACAGGTTGACGTACATCATCGGGTTGCCGCCGTGGAGCATGGTGAAGAAGTGCGTGCCGGCCAGGCGGTCCAGCATGAGGAGCGCCAGCGCCGCGGTGAGCGCCGGGAACGAGAACACGATCACGAGGCAGGAGGCCAGCACCGACCAAGTGAAGAGCGGCAGGCGCATCCAGGTCATGCCGGGCGCGCGCATCTTGAAGATGGTTGCGAGGAAGTTGATCCCCGTGGCGATGCTGCCGATGCCCGAAATCTGGATCGCCAGGAGATAGTAGTTCTCGCCAGGCCCGGGATCGAAGCCCAGTTCCGAAAGCGGCGGGTAACTCGTCCACCCGGCGTCCGGCGAGCCGCCGAATACGAACGCGAGGTTGAAGAGGAGCGCGCCGAAGAAGAAGAGCCAGAACGAGACGGCGTTGAGCACCGGAAAGGCCACGTCGCGCGCCCCGATCTGCAGCGGCACGACCATGTTGAAGAGCGCGAAGATGAACGGCATCGCCATGAAGAGGATCATGATCGTGCCGTGCGTCGTGAAGATCTCGTCATAGTGCTGCGGGTCGAGGAAGGTGTTGCCGGGGAACGCCAGCTGCGTCCGCATGAGAAGCGCGTCCACGCCCCCGCGGAAGAGCATGAGGAGCGCGCAGATGAGGTACATGATGCCGATCTTCTTGTGATCGACCGTCGTGATCCACTCCCGCCAGAGCCACTTCCACCGGCGGAAGTAGGTGAGCGCCGCCACGATGCCGATGGTGGTCAGCAGGATGGCGACGTCCGACATCCAGATGAGCGGTCCACGATCCCACATGAGGTACGTGTCCGCGAAGCGGCGGAACCAGAGCGGCAGCAAGTCCATTTCCTTTTCCCTTTCCCTTTCCGTTCAGCGGGAGGTCTGGCCCACGGCTGTCCCGTGGTCCGTCATGTCGTGGCCGTCCATGCCGTGGCTGGTCATGTCGTGGTCCGTCATGCCGTGACCCGTCATGCCCTGCATGTAACGGCCGCCGTTCGTCCAGACGACTCGATCAAAGAGGTCCGGCGGGAACGAGGAGAACTCGGCCGTGCTCGTCACGCCGGGCTTCTTCAGCTGCTCGTAGCCGGCCGTCGTGAGCGGCGGCGACGACGCCTTGACCGACGCCACCCACTTGTCGAAGTCGGACTGCGGGGTGGCGACGACGTCGAAGCTCATGTGCGCGAAGCCCTCGCCCGTGAAGTTGGCGGCGTGGCCGTAGTACGTTCCCGGGCGGTCCGCCTGCAGCCAGAGACGCATCGCCATGCCGGGCATCGTGTAGACCTGGCCGCCCAGCTGGGGCACCCAGAAGGAGTTCATGGGCGCGTCCGCGGTCAACTCGAAGTCCACCGGCACCCCGACCGGGATCTTCACGTAGTTGACGGTGGCGATGCCCTGCTCCGGGTACTGGAAGAGCCACTTCCAGTTCAGGGAGATCACCTGGATGGTGATGGGCTTCACGTCCTTTTGCGGCGGCTCCACCAGCGCGAACGTGGTCTTGGCCGTGTAAAAGCCGAGGACGGCCACGATGATGATGGGAATCGCCCACCAGACGGCCTCCAGCGTCCGGCTGTCCGCCCACGTCGGCTCATAGGGCGCCGTGTTGCCCGGCCGGTCGCGGTAGCGCCACACGATGTAGAACAGCAGCGCCAGCGTGGGGATCACGATCACCGCCAGCAGCTCCACGGAAAGCACGATGAGGTCGAGCTCCTGGCGGCCGACGGGTCCGGCCGGCGAAAGCACAAGGTAGCGGGAACTGCACCCGGTCAAGAGCAGGGCAGTCAGGGACACGAACGCCAGGACGGTGCGCGTGCGAAGCAAAGACAATGGCGGTCACTCGTTTCCGAAACAAATGGGCTCCCTTGGAGGGTAGGACGGCACAACGCGGGCCCGCCACGGCCAAGCGGACATGTGAAAATGGCCCGACCGGCCCAACCATTTGCGGCGAACGGCGGGGTCCGGACGTCCGAAAGACCATGGCCGAATGGCCGGGTGACGGCCACACGGCCCCATCCATCCGCACGTGGGCGCGCGTCGTGAGCGGCGGTACAACGGTACCGTGAGGTGTCGCCGCATGGACTTTTCTCAAGCGCCGATCGTCACCATTTGGGAGGTGACGCAGGCCTGCGATCTCGTCTGCCTGCACTGCCGGGCGTCGGCGCGGCCCTGGCGCCATCCCGGAGAACTGACCACGGAAGAGGGATTGCGGCTCATCGACGAAGCCGCGGAGATGGGCACCCGGCTGTTCGTGTTCAGCGGAGGGGATCCGCTGAAGCGTGAGGACCTCTGCACCCTGATCCGGCACGCCGCCGACCGCCGCCTGCACCCATCCGTGACGCCCAGCGCGACGCCGCTGCTGACGTACGACGCGATCGCGCAAATGGCCGCGGCGGGCGCGGAGGCGGTGGCCATCAGCCTGGATGGGGACGATGACGCGAGCCATGACAGCTTCCGCGGTTGGAGCGGCGCCTTCCAGCGCTCCCTGGCGGCCGCGGCGGACGTGCGCCGCGCCGGCCTGCGACTGCAGATCAACACCACGGTGACGGCCGGCAACTGGCGGCGCCTTCCGGGCATCGCGCGCCTCGTGGCCGATCTTGGCGCCCAGCGGTGGAGCCTCTTCTTCCTCGTGCCCGTGGGGCGCGGCGCATCCCTCACGCCCCTGACGGCCGAGGAGCACGAAGAAGTGTACCAGTGGCTGGCGGACATCCGGGAACAGGTGCCCTTCGCCATCAAGACCACCGAGGGCCCCGCCTACCGCAGGGTGCTCATGCAACGGGGAGCGGGGCGGCGCGCCGCGGTCAGCGACGGCAAGGGCTTCTGCTTCATCTCACACACGGGCGAAGTGATGCCGAGCGGCTTCCTGCCCGTCTCGGCCGGGAACGTGCGCCGTCAGTCCCTGGCCTCGCTCTACCGGGACAGCGAACTCTTCCGGAGCCTGCGGGACCCGAACCAGCTGCGGGGCAAGTGCGGGCGATGCCCGTTCCGCGAGGTCTGCGGGGGCTCAAGGGCGCGCGCCTACGCCATGACGGGCGATTACCTCGCCGCCGAACCCACCTGCGCGTACGAACCGCCGCTCTAAGCCGGCGGCGGCGTGACCGGCCGAGCTGGCCTCACTTGAGCGTCTTGAGATAGGCGATGATGCTGTCGACCTGTTCCTTGCTCAACTGGCCGCGCCAGCGTGGCATCGCCGGGTTCAGGCTCCTGCCATCCTCGTCCTTGCCGTCGAGGATGGCGCGTTCCAGGAGCGCCGTGTCGTTGTGGTACATGGGCTCCAGGTTGCGCTGGCGCAGGTCGGCCGACGTCGCGGTCCCGATCTTCAGCCCTCCGGCCGCGTTGATCCCGTGGCAGGACGCGCAATGGCTCTGAAACAGCTGCTTGCCGGCGGCCACGGTCGACTGAGCGCCGTTCGACGACGGGTTGGAACGGCCCCCGACCAGGGAACATCCGCTGGCGGCCAGCAACGTCACGGCCATGCCGGCAATGACGATCGATCGAGCGGTCATGGCTCCGATCGCCTCCCGCGAACAGTGTGCGCCCGATCGCGGTGCATATTCAAGACGATCGGCTCACCTGAGCTCGGCGCGAAGGGCCGGCCGCGCCACGAGGTACCCGATGACGGCCGCCACGAGCGTCGCCACGATCGACCCGGTCCACCCCGGCTTGACGACCATGAGGTACAGGATGCCGCCCAGCCATAGCGTCACGATGCCGCTCGCGAGCGCCAGCGTGCGGTCATGGATCTTTGCCGCCAACTCGGACGGCACGGGCCCTTCGGCCGCCGCGGCCGCGCCCTTCCCGATGGCCCGCATCCGCTCGCCGATCACGCCCGCCCCCAAGACAGCGCCGATCAGGTACGCGATCAGCGCGACGTCGATCCAGGGCGTCGTCCAGCCCCAGGACGTCCACGCCATGTAGATGCCGGCGACAAGGATGATGAGGCCGCTGATCCCATGGAGGCGGTCGACGGAGCCCGCCGCCTGGGAGAGCGTTCGCACCTCGCCCACCGTGGCCGCCCGCCGCATCCGGCTGTGGACGGCGAGGTCGACCCCGAGCGCGGCGAACATGAGGGCGACACCGACGATGTGAAGCAGTAAAGCCAAGGAATACAACATCCGGACTCTCCTTTCATGTCGCGCGCCGCGCCAGGTTCGCATGGGACGTGCGCCCGGGATACGGGCCGGGGACGGCGCGCGCCGGCACGGTCTGCCCTCATTCGCTACGCACACCGCGCCTCCTCTATTCCCTGGTTCACCGCGGTGGAGGCGCTGAACATGGCGGTGGGCCGGAGACATCCACCGGAGACATCCAAATGTAAACGTGATTGAATCGTCCAAGCAGGAACCGCCCGGGATCGCGATGAATGGAACGCGAAACCGCCGGGCGTGCAACCACACTTAATTCCGTTCCCCGGCGCTTCCTGGACAGGGAGGGGTCTCATGTCAGGCGAGCGTCAGCCGATTTGGCCAGCGTACGAGGAGTATGGTCGCAAGCTCCTGGAGCCGTACGGCACGCCAGGTGCGTCGGTCGCCATCGCCGAGGACGGTCGCATGACGTATCATCACGGCTTTGGCTACCGCGATGCGGAGGAGCGGCTGCCCATCACGCCGGACACCGTCTTCGGGATCGGCTCGATCACGAAGTCGTTCACGGCCATGTGCATCATGAAGCTCCAAGAGGCGGGCAAACTGTCGGTCTACGACCCGGTCGTGCGCTACCTGCCGGAATTCCGGACTCCCGATCCGGAACTGACTCGCCAGATGACGATCCACCACTTCCTCACGCACACGTCCGGGCTGCCGCCCCTTCCCTCGCTCATGAGGGCGCTTGCACGCAGCATGCGGGAGGATCCCGACGTCGACCAGCCTGAGGCCCGGAAGCGGATCGAAGAGGCCGAGCCAGTGGACACGTACGAGCAGTTGCTGGAGTGCATCGCCAACACCCCGTTCGAGCTCCTCGGGCCGCCAGGCGAGTTCTTCAGCTACTCGAACGACGCGTACGCGCTCCTCGGCGCCATCGTCGCGCGGGTGAGCGGCCAGTCGTTCACGGAGTACCTCAGGAAAGAGATCCTCGAACCGGCCGGGATGACGTCGACCACCATGGACGTGCCGGAGGGACCGGCCTTCCCGGACGTGTCCTCGCTCTATATCGAAAAGGAGAAAGACGGCAAGGAGTGGATCAAGAAGTCGCCGGTCTGGTGGCAGGCGCCGGCCATGGACGCGGCTGGCTTCCTGCGGTCCAGCGCGCGCGACATGCTCCGCTACCTGGAGATCTTCCGGACGGGCGGCCGGGTGGGCGACCGTCGCATCCTGTCTGAGGAGAGCGTCCGCGAGATGACGGCGCCCCGCGTCCAGGTCAGCCCGACGATGTACTACGGCTACGGGCTCATGATCACCCCCGACTACCACGGCGTCACCCTGGTGGAGCACGGCGGCAATGTCAAGGGCGTGTCCGCGTACATGTCGGTCGTTCCGGAGCGCGGATGGACCGGCGTCGC
>JADGHN010000092.1 GCA_019683875.1 Clostridia bacterium | reverse complement strand
GGGCCGCACCTGCACTTTGAGGTGCGCGTCAACGGCGTCCCCGTCGACCCGTCCGGATACGTGAACCTGCATTGACGTACGTATAATTGCATCGGATTGCGCACGCGCTCGCCCTCGGGTGACCCGGGGGCGACTTTGCACAGGGGAAGGGAAGTGCACGGATGGCCGACGGGCCCGACTTCGGAAGCGCGCCGCGGCCGCGCTGGCGCCGGTTCTTGGCCCCGGTGGCGCTGGTCGTGGCCACGGCGGTCGTGACGTACGCAGCGACGGACGCGCTCAACGGCTACATCTACGCGCAGCGGATGAAGCGCCTGGGCGTCGCGGAAAAGCTCGTGGACACGCCGAACTTCGGCAAGCTCCTCGACGTGCTCAACCTCATCCAGGAGAACTACTACCAGAACCCGAAGGATCCCGAGGCGCACGGGCGTTCCGGCCCGCCGCCGCTCGACAAGCTCATGGAAGGGGCCGTGGCCGGCGCGGTCGCTGCGCTGCACGACCCGTACTCCATGTACTTCGACGCCTCCGCGCTGAAGGATTTCAAGACGGAGACGAGCGGCCGCTACGCCGGCATCGGCGTCCTCGTGGAGCAGAAGGAAGGGTACACCATCGTGCTCCGGCCGTTCCCGGGCACGCCGGCCGCGGAGACGCCGTACGAAGGCGCGCCGGCCGGAGCCCCCAAGGGGCTGCAGCCTGGAGACAGGATCGTGGCCGTCGACGGGAAGAACGTCGTCGACCAGGACGTCGCCGATGTGGCCTCGGCGATCAAGGGCCAGCCGGGCACGCAGGTGCGCATCACGGTGCTCCGGTCGACTCCCGATGGGGACCAGCGGCTGGATTTCGTCTTCCGGCGCGCCACCATCGAGGTGCCGCTCGTGGAGACGAAGATGCTGAGCGGCTCCATCGGATACGTCGAGCTCAGCGAGTTCGACGAGGTGGCCGTGGACGAGTTCCGGAAGGGCCTGCAGACGCTGAGGGACCAGGGCGCCAAGGCCATCGTCCTGGACCTGCGCAACAACCCCGGCGGCCTGCTCGACGTGGCTTCGGCCATCGCGGGCCAATTGCTGCCGCCGGGCCCGCTGGCGTACGTCGTCGATCGCACCGGCAAGACGCAGGTGTGGGAGATCAAGGGCAGCGGCCGCGGCCTCGGGCTGCCCATGGCGGTGCTCGTCAACGGCTACACGGCGAGCGCGGCGGAGATCCTCGCCGGCGCGATCCAGGACTACGGCGCGGGCACGATCATCGGCGAGCGCACGTTCGGCAAGGCCGTCGTCCAGCGCACCTACACGTATGACGACAACACGGGCGTCAAGCTGACGGTGGCGCAGTGGCTGACGCCCAAGAAGCGGAGCTTCAACAAGACGGGCCTCACGCCGGACATCACGGTGAAGGAGCCGGCGGACGCCATCCAGGGCGATCTGGCCCGGGATCCGCAGCTTCAGCAGGCCGTGCGCACGCTCGCCGGCAAGCTGGGTGAACCGGCGCCGTCGTTCCCGGCGGCGGGATCGTCGCCGAAGCCGTCGCAGTAAGGACGAAGCCGTCGCAGTAAGGACGCGGGGGGATCGTCGTGGATCAGGCGGTGCGTGCCATCGAGCGCATCGTCGCCGAAGCGGGCGGGCGCTGGGGCATCGTCGTCGAGGAGTTGCACGAATCGGGCGAGGCGGGGACGGCCGGCGGGGAGCGATTCCGGTACGCGCTGAACGAGCATGACCCGTTTTACGCGGCGTCGGTCATCAAGGTCCCGATCATGGCCGCCGCGTACGTCGCGGCCGACCGTGGCCGCTTCCGCTTCAGCGACCGCGTCGTGCTGAGGCCGGAGGACCAGGTGCTGGGCAGCGGCGTGCTCCACGCGCTGACCCCCGGCACGGAGTGGACCGTGGCGGACCTCGTGACGCTGATGATCATCGTGAGCGACAACACGGCGACGAACATGGTGATCGACCTCGTCGGCGCCGACCTCATCCGCGAGACCATGGCGCGCCACGGCATGGTGAACAGCCGCTTCTACAACAAGCTCATGGTGATCCCGGCGGAGCTCGAAGGCCGCAACACGATCACCGCCGCGGACGTGGTGGCGCTCTATCGCGCCATCGCCCGCGGCGAGATCGTGTCGTGGGACGCGTGCCGGCGCATGGTGGAGACGCTGAAGAAACAACAGTTCACGCACGGGATCGGCGGGCTCCTGCCGGAGGCGAGCGACGAGCCGGTGGGGGCGCTTCCGCCGTGCGAGATCGCGACGAAGAGCGGCTGGGTGACGGGGATCGTGCACGACACGGGCTTCGTGTTTCTCCCGGGGCGGAGCTTCGCGATGGCCTTCCTGAGCGAGGGCGTGGCGGACGCCGGCCGCGCCCGGCGCGCGATCGCCGAGATGGCACGCGCCGTGATCGACGCGGCGTCCAGCGCCCGCTAGCCGGCCGCTCGCGAGTTGCGCGCGCTGGACCCGCCGGCCGCCGGAAGCGTCAGGACACCGCCGAGCATGAACGGCCTGCGGTCAATGAAGGCCGAGCATCATCCGCGCGACGCTGAAGTAGATGAACAGACCCGTGCCGTCGACGAGCGTGGCGATGAACGGGCCCGACACCACCGCCGGGTCGACGCCCAGCCGGTGCAGCACCAGGGGCAGGAACGCCCCGACAAGAGAAGCCCAGATCACGATGAACAGGGCGCTCAGTGCCACGACCACGCCCAGGCTCGGCCCGACGCCGACAATGAGCGCGCGGACAAGGCCCGCCGCTCCCATCGCCAGCCCCAGCATCACGCCCGTGGCGGCCTCGCGCGCCACGACGCGGAACAGGTCTCGAAACGCGACCTCGTGGACGCCCAATGCCCTCACCAGGGTTGCGACCGTCTGCGACCCCGTGTTCCCCCCCGTGCCCACGAGCAGGGGAATGAAGATGGACAACGTGGCGTCCATGGAGATCAACGGCTTGAAATGGTTCAGCACGGTCGTCGTGTAGGCCTCGGCGATGAACAGGACGAGCAGCCACCCGACCCTCTTCCGGAAGAGCGTCGGGATCGGCGTCCTGAAGTACGACTCCGTGAGCGGCTGGCTGCCGCCCAGCTTCTGGATGTCTTCCGACGCCTCGTCGCGGATGACGTCGACGACGTCGTCGACGGTGATGATGCCGACGAGCCGGTCCTCGTCGTCGACGACGGGCAGCGCCACGAAGTCGTACTTGGACAGGAGCCGCGCGGCCTCTTCCTGGTCGTCCAGCGCGTAGGCCGCGATCACGTCGCGGTTCGCGAAGTCGCCCAGCCGCGCATTCGGGTCGGCGAGGAAGATCTCCCGCATCGACACGACGCCCGTCAGCCGGCCGCGCGCGTCCAGCACGTAGACGTAGGACAGCGTCTCCGCCTCGCGCGCGACCTTGCGGATGTGGCGCAGCGTCTGGTCGACGGTCCAGTTCTCCCTCGCGGCGACGTAGTCGACGGCCGCGAGGCTTCCCGCGCTGTTGGGCGGGAACGTCATGAGGCGGTCGATCTGCTCGCGGTACTCCGCGGGCAGCCAACCCAGGAGCTTGGCCGCCTGGTTCGGGTGCACGGCGAGCAGCAGGTCGACGACGACGTCGCTCGACATCTCAAGAAGGAGCTCCGAACCGACGTCCGGGCTGAACTGGTGGAGAAGGTGGTACTGCTCGACCGGCTCGAGGTACTCCAGCGTGGCCGCGGCGTAGTCGCGCGGCAAGAGGGGGATCAGCGCGAGCTGCTCGTACGGATGCAGTTCACGCAGGAGTTCGGCGAAGTCGTACGGTTGCAGCGCGCGCACGCGTTCCAGCCAGGCGGCCGCCTCGCCGGAGGCTTGGCCCCCCGCGGCGTTGAGGTGCTCGCGGATCGTCTGCAGGAGCTCTTCGCGATCCGTCGCTTCCACGCATGCCACCACCCGCCGCCTTCCGCAGATTGCGCCGACTCACACCTCCTCATAGTAATGGCGGCGCGGCGCTTCCGCCACCGGTCAAGGGCTATAATGAAGCCATGCCACCGTTCAAGGTCCACGCGCCGTTCCAGCCGAGCGGCGACCAACCCAAGGCCATCGAGCAGATCGTGGAGGCGTTCGAGGCGGGCGCCAAGGACGTCACGCTGCTCGGCGTGACCGGTTCGGGCAAGACGGCGCTCATGTCCTGGGTCATCGAGCGCCTGCAGCGGCCCACGCTGATCATCGCGCCCAACAAGACCCTGGCGGCACAACTGTGCGCCGAAATGAAGGAATTCTTCCCCGAAAACGCGGTGGAGTACTTCGTCTCGTACTACGACTACTACCAGCCGGAGGCGTACATCGCCGCCACCGACACCTACATCGAGAAGGACGCCCTGCGCAACGACGAGATCGACAAGCTCCGCCACTCGGCCACCATGGCGCTCTTCGAGCGGCGTGACGTCATCATCGTGGCGAGTGTCTCCTGCATCTACGGCCTGGGCTCGCCGGAGGACTACAGCTCGCTGGTGCTTTCGCTGCGCGTGGGGATGGAGAAGCCCCGCCACGAGATCGTCCGCAAGCTCGTGGACCTGCAGTACCAGCGGAACGACATGCAGTTGGACCGCGGCCGGTTTCGCGTCCGCGGCGACGTGATCGAGATCTGCCCGGTGGGCTCGACGGATCGCGCCATTCGCGTGGAGCTCTTCGGCGACGAAATCGAGCGGCTCGTGGAGATCGACACGCTGACCGGCGAGATCCTCGCGGAGAACCGCCACGTGGCGATCTACCCGGCCAGCCACTACCTGACGTCGCCCGAGAAGATGGAGCGCGCAATCGCGTCCATCGAAGCGGAACTGGAGGAGCGGCTGAAGGAACTGCGAGCCGCCGGCCGCCTTCTCGAGGCGCAGCGGCTGGAGCAGCGGACGCGCTACGACATCGAGATGCTCCGCGAGGTGGGCTACTGCAGCGGCATCGAGAACTACAGCCGCCACCTGACGGGACGGAAGCCGGGGGAGCCGCCATACACGCTTCTCGACTTCTTCCCGAAGGACTTTCTCTGCTTCATCGACGAGTCGCACCAGACGATCCCGCAGATCCGCGGCATGTACGAAGGCGACCGCTCCCGCAAGCTGGAGCTGGTGGAGTACGGCTTCCGCCTTCCTTCAGCGCTCGACAACCGCCCGCTCACGTTCGAGGAGTTCGAGCGGCGCATCGGGCAGACGCTGTACGTCTCGGCCACGCCGGGGCCGTACGAGCTTGAACGCAGCCAGCGCGTCGTGGAGATGATCGTGCGGCCGACGGGGCTCGTCGACCCCGAGGTCGAGGTGCGCCCCACGCGCGGCCAGATCGACGACCTGCTGGGCGAAATCCGCAAGCGCGTGGCCAAGGGCCACCGCGTGCTCGTGACCACGCTCACCAAGAAGATGGCGGAGGAGCTGACCGACTACCTGCGCGAGGTCGGCGTCAAGGTGCGGTACATGCACTCGGACGTCGAGACGCTGGAGCGTATGGAGATCGTCCGGGACCTGCGCCTGGGCGTGTTCGACGTGCTCGTGGGCATCAACCTCCTGCGCGAGGGGTTGGACATCCCCGAAGTGAGCCTCGTCGCCATCCTCGACGCGGACAAGGAAGGCTATCTCCGTTCCGAGCGCAGCCTCATCCAGACGATCGGCCGCGCCGCGCGCAACGCGGAGGGCAAGGTCATCATGTACGCCGACCGCGTCACCGACTCCATGGCCGCCGCCATCCGCGAGACCGAGCGCCGCCGGCGGATCCAGACCGAGTACAACCGCCGGCACGGCATCACGCCCCAAACCATCGTGAAGCCGGTGCGCGACGTGATCGAGAACACCCGCGTGCTGGCCAAGGGCGAGGGCTACTGGGACGGGCGCAGCCTCAAGGACGTGCCGCCGCGCCAGATCCCGAAGCTCGTCGAGAAGCTGCGCAAGGAGATGAAGGAGGCGGCGAAGGCCCTCGAGTTCGAGCGGGCGGCGCTCCTGCGCGACATGATCATCGAACTCGAGAGCCGCGCGGCGGAAGCGCGCACAGGCGCCAAGTAGCGCGCGGGCGAGGGCCGCGGGCGGCCCTCCCGCGCAGTCTGCCGCCGCGGGTGTATCCTGGACAAGGTCGAACGGCTTCGGAGGTGGCAGACTCACATGGCCCGCGTCCTATCGGGCATTCAACCGACCGGCCAGACGCACATCGGCAACTACCTCGGGGCGTTGCGCCATTGGCGGCCGCACCCGGACCACCTGTACTGCATCGTCGATCTCCACTCCATGACGCTGCCGTACGACCCGCAAGAATTGCGGGAGTCGACGCGGTCGATGGCGGCGCTGCTCATGGCCCTGGGGCTCCACGAAGGATCGGTGCTCTTCGTCCAGTCCCAGGTGCCCGCGCACGCGGAGCTCATGTGGATCCTCAGCTGCGTGGCGACGATGGGCGAGCTCAACCGGATGACGCAGTTCAAGTCCAAGGGGCGCGGGCGCGCGTCCGTCTCTTCCGGCCTGTTCATGTACCCCGTGCTGATGGCGGCGGACATCCTCCTGTATCAGACGGAGCAGGTGCCCGTCGGCGACGACCAGAAACAGCACGTGGAACTGACGCGCGACATCGCCGAGCGCTTCAACTCGCGCTTCGGCCCGACGTTCACGCTCCCGGAGGCCGTCATCCCCAAGGTGGCCGCCCGCGTGATGTCGCTCACGAATCCCACGGAGAAGATGTCGAAGAGCTCGCCGGATCCGGATTCGAAGATCCTCGTCGTGGACGAGCCTGACGTGATCCGGCGCAAGATCATGCGCGCCGTCACCGACTCCGGCCGCGAGGTCCGCTACGACCGCGAGGGCAAGCCCGGCATCTCGAACCTCCTCGAGATCATGTCGGCGTTTACCGGACGACCCATCCCGGAGCTGGAGGCGGAATACGGCGACCGCGGTTACGGCACGTTCAAGCGCGCGGTGGCGGAGGCCGTGGTGGAAGGCCTGCGCCCGCTGCAGGAGCGGTTGCGCGACATTCTCGCCGATCCGGGGGAGATCGAGCGCACCCTCGCCCGCGGCGCGGAGGAGGCGGCGGCTCGCGCGGAGCCCACGCTGCGCCAGGTGAAGGAGCGGGTGGGGCTGCCGGTCCCGGCGCGCGGTTAAGGGCGACCCCAAAAGGCGAACATATGTGCGCCAATTCGTGATAGAATGGCGTGGGGGGCCCCCCGGGGGGGGGGGGGGGTTTTGGGCGCGGGGGGGGGGCGCCCCCCCGGCCCCGGGCG
>JADGHN010000091.1 GCA_019683875.1 Clostridia bacterium | reverse complement strand
CGTGGGCGTCTCAGGCCGCGGGGCTCGCGGTTCCGGCCTGGGTGGCGGGCGGCGTCGCCGCGGTTTGTTTGTGGGGTGCGGTGATCGCGGCGGGCCGCGCGGCGCGGGCGGAGACGGCACAGCCCACCCGGTCCGCGGCGACGGGACCCTGGTGGCGGGGAGCCGCGCTGGCGTGCCTGGCCGCGGCCGTCTTCGCCCGGGGGTTCGCGTTCGTCGCGGCCGTCGAGGGACGCGGATTTGCCCGTGAAGGCGAGCGCGTGACCGCCGTCGGCTGGGTGCGGGAGGCTGCCCCCACGCCCTGGGGGACGCGCGTCGTGCTGGAGGCGCGCGTGGATGCGGCCGGCGGACCGGAAGCGTCGGCGGGACGCGCGCGCCGCCTGGCCGTGCTGGTGGAGCTGCCGCGCCGGGCGGTGGAGGTGGGCGAAGGCTGGCAGGTCCGGGGGCGCCTGGCGAGACTCGGTCCGGCGCGGAATCCGGGCGCGTTCGACCCGCGCTCGTACTGGCTGCCGCGCGGTGTCGCCTGGGAACTGAAGGCGCCGTCCGCCGAGCCGCGGCCGGACGTCGCCGGACCCCTGTGGCGGCGGAGCCTGGCGCGCCTGCGCGGCGCGCTGGCGCGCGCGCTGGACAGGACCCTGCCCCCGGATCTGGCCGGCCTGGCGCGCAGCCTCGCCCTGGGCGACCGCGCGGGCCTGACGGAGGACGAACGGGCCGCGTTCCGCTGGGCGGGCGCCAGCCACGTGCTCGCCGTGAGCGGCATGCACGTGGCGCTTCTCGTGTCGTGGCTGAGCGCGCTGCCTTTGGGGGCACGGACGGCCGTGCGGGCCTCGGCGGCGGCGCTGGCGCTGGTCTACGTGGCGCTCGTGGGGGCGCCGGCGTCGGCCGTGCGCGCGCTGCTGATGCTTCTGTGGTCGGTGGCGGCCGAGTGCCTGGGACGGCCCAACGCGCCGTTCCAGGCGCTGGGCGCCTCGGCGCTGCTCCTGCTGCTCTGGGATCCTCCGCTGTGGCGGGACGCCGGCTTTCAACTCTCCGTGCTCGCCACCGCCGGGGTTCTGTGGGCCGCGCCCTGGTCCGCCCGTCGCTTCCGGAACCTTGGACGGGCGCTCCGGTGGGTGGCCGGCACGCTGGCCGTGGGCACGGCCGCCGTCGCCGTGTCGGCGCCCGCGGCGCTGCGGGCGTTCGGCTGGGCCGCGTGGTGGGCTCCGCTCACCGGCCTCGTGATCCTTCCCCTGACGGCGCTCGCGATGCCGCTGTCCCTGGCCGGCGCCCTCGCCGCCGGGCTCGGCGTTTCCGGCGCCGTGCTGCGGCCGGAGGCCTGGGTGCTGCGGGCGGTTCAGGTGGTCGTCGAGTACTGCGGCGCTCTCGGGCGCGCGTTGCCGCCGATGGGTCCAGGCGGATGCTTCGCCGCCGCGGCCGCGCTGGGCGCCGTATGGGCCGCGCGCGCGGCACGGCGCGCGGGCGTCCTGTCCGGGCCGGTCGGGCCCGGGGCGCGGTTCCCGCCGCGGCGAGCGGCGGCTGTGGGGGCAGCCGTGGCGGCGCTGGCGGTTGTGGCGGCGATCCTCGTGCTCCGCGTCCCGGCGTCGTCCCGCCTGCTTGAGGTCACCTTCCTCGACGTCGGTGAGGGCGACGCGGCCGTGGTGCGCACGCCGTCGGGGCGGTGGCTCGTCATCGACGGCGGCAACCTGCGGCTCGCCCCGCGTCCGTCGCCGGACGAGCGGCCGGGCGCCCTGGCCGACTACTTGACGTACCGGCGCGTGCGGCGCATTCACATCCTCTTCTCGACGCATCCTGACGCCGACCACCTGTACGGGCTCGTGCCGGTCGTGGAACGCTGGCCCGTCGACCTCGTCATGGACCCGGGCGCCACCGCCGCGGACGACGGGTGGCGGCGGTTCGCGTCGGCCATCGCCGCGCGAGGCCTGCAGCGCGCGCGGCCGTTCCGCGGGTGGACGGCGCGCCTGCCCGACGGCGTGGAGCTGGACGTGCTGAACCCGCCGCGCCGCGCGGCAGGGTTGAGCGACAACGACCGCGGCCTCGTCGTGCGCCTGGTCTACGGCGCCGTGGGCTTTCTCTTCGCCGCGGACGTCGAGGCGGGGACCGAGGCGTCGATGGTGAGGTCCGGGGCCTGCCTGGCCAGCACCGTGCTGAAGGTGCCGCACCACGGCAGCCGCACGTCGTCGACGGACGCGTTCGTTCGCGCCGTCGCGCCCCGCTTCGCCGTCGTCTCGGTGGGACCGAATCCGTACGGCCTGCCGAACGGCGACGTTCTCCGGCGGTATCGGGACGCGGGCGTCGCCGTCCTACGGACGGATCGGGGCGGCGCGGTGCGGTTCCGGACGGACGGCCGGCAGCTGTGGCTCGCGCGCGGGGCAGGCCCATGGCGGCGCGTGCCGGGAGACGCCGCGGCAGGGGACGCCGTCCGCTGCCGCGAAAGGCAGGTGTCGATGGGGGTGGCGCAGCCTTGACGGCCCGGCGCCGTCAAATGTGGTTGGACGCTCTGATCGTCCTGGCGACGCTCCTGGCGGGGATCGCGCTCTGCGCGGCGGTCGTCGCGGCGGCGCGGCTCGTGGCGCACACGCTGCTCGTGCTCGTGCTGGCCGTGGTGCTGGCCGTGCTCTTGAACCCGCTCGTCGCGCGCCTGCAGGAGCAGAGGGCGAGCCGCGCGCTGGCCGTCGCGCTCGTCGTCGTGGCCGCGGTCTTGTTCCTCACCGGGCTGGCGCTGGCGCTGCTGCGGCCGCTCATCACGCAGGTGGGGGAGCTGAGCCAGGCCCTGCCGGAGTACGTCGCGGCGGCGAAGGCTGCGGCGCCCGCGTGGCAGGAGCGGTTGGCGGAACTCGGCCTGCGGCTGGACCTGGACAAGGTGTGGCCCCAGATCACCTCGCGCCTGGAGGCCGTGGGGTTGCAGGCGCTGTCGCGCCTGGGCGACGTCATCGGCCAGATCGGCGGGGCGGCGGCGGATGTCGTGCTCGTGGCCGTGCTCACGATCTACCTGATGCTCGATGGCCCGCGGCTCGCGCGGGGCCTCCGCGCCTGGGTGCCGGCCTCGCACCGGGCCCGATATGACGAGATCGCCCGCATCACCGGCCGGCTGCTCGGCGCGTACGTCCGCGGCCAGATCATGCTGGCGTTCATCCTGGGCGTGCTGGCCGGCATCGGCACCTGGTTCCTGGGCGTGCCCTACGCCGCGCTCATCGGGCTGCTGGCCGGCCTGTTCGAGCTCGTGCCGATGGTGGGGCCGGTCCTCGGCGCGATCCCGGCCGTGCTGCTGGCGCTTCTCGTCTCCTGGCGGACTGCGCTGTACGTGGTCATCTATTTCATCCTGATCCAGCAGCTGGAGGGGCATGTGCTCGTGCCGCGCGTCACGGGGCACGCCGTCGGGCTGCGGCCTTCGGTCGCCATCGTGACGCTTCTGGGCGGCTTCGAGCTCGCAGGCCTGTGGGGGGCGCTGTTTGCGGTGCCGGCCGCCGGCATCCTGAGCGCGGTCGTGGGCGCCCTGTGGGGGCCCGGGGCCAGGCAACCCGGCGCGGGCGGGGCGGACGGCGCCGGGACGGCGGACGAAGCCCGCGACGCGCCGGCCCCAGCAAGCGCCCCGAACGCTGAGGGCGCTGCGCCGGGAGGCGGCGACGCGCCCGGGGAAGGGGTGACGGGACCGGCATGACGCGCGCGCGACCTGCGCCCGCGACTTCGCTCCTGCCGTACGAAGCGGCGGTCGCCGACATCCGGGCGGGGCGCATATCGCCCGTGTATCTCCTCACAGGGCCTTCCCACGTGGCGGCGGGCGCCGTCCGGCAGGCGCTGCTTGAGGCGATCGTTCCGTCCGGGCACGAGGCGCTCGACGCGCCCGCGTTCGACGGCGCGTCGACGCCGTGGGCGGACGTCGTCGCCGTGCTGCGGACGCCGTCGTGGTCCGGCGGGCGCGTCGTCACCGTCGACGAGCCGGCGGGCCTGGGCGAATCGGGCGACGCGTCCGCGGCGACGGCGGGCGAGCCGGCCAGCCTCGCGCCGCTGGAAGCGTACATCGAACGGCCGGAACCGGCCGCCGTCCTCGTCCTGCGCTGCCGGGGGCGGGTCGACCGTCGGCGCCGGGCCGTCAAGGCCATACAGGAGCGCGGCGGCTTGGTGGAGTGCGCGTGCGAGGACCGCGAGGCGCTGGCGTCCTGGGTGACGCGCCGCGTTCGCGATGCAGGCGGCCGCATCGCCCCGCACCTGGCGCGCCAATTGGTGGAACAGGTCGGCGCGGACCTCGACCGTGTCGCGAGCGAAGCCGACAAGCTCGTGGCGTACGCGGGCGCCGGGCCGGTCGACGAGGCGGCGCTGCGCGCGGTCGTCACGCCGTCGGACGAGGTGAATGCCTTCCGCCTTGTGGACGCGCTCGGGCGGCGCGACCCCGAGGCCGTGGCCGCCGAGATCGAGCGGCTGCGCGCGGCCGGCGAGCCGCCGCTGCGCCTTCTCGCGTTGCTGGCCGGCCAGTTTCGCCTGATGCGCCACGCAGCGGACCTGGCGAAGAGGGGTCTGCGGGCGGAGGACGTCGCGCGGGAACTCGGCCAGCACCCGTTCCGCGTGCGCCGCGCGATGGAGCAGTCCCGGCGCTTCAGCGGCGAGGAACTCGACCGGTGTCTTGAGGCGCTGTGGCTCGCCGAGTGGCGGATCAAGTCGGGCGCTTGGTCGGAGCGCGGTGCGCTGCTGTGGGTCACGGCCGCGCTGGTGACGGGCGGCTGGGGCGATGCCGGGTCGCAGCGGGCCGGCGGGGCCTACGAAAAGCAAAACGCCCTCCAACGGCGGAGGGCGGTTCACGGGAGCCGCGCGAGGCCTACTTGGAAGCCTGAGCCTGGGCGAACGCCTTCATGAGGCGCGACTTGCGCCGCGCGGCCGTGTTCTTGTGGACGACGCCCTTCTTCAGCGCCTTGTCGATGGCGCTGATGGCTTGGCGCAGTGCCTCGGCCGCGTCGCCGCCGCTTTCAAGGGCCTCATAGAAGCGGCGCGCACGCGTCCGCATGAGGCTCTTGACGCTGCGGTTGCGCAGGCGGCGCTTTTCGGCCTGACGCGCGCGCTTGATCGCGGAACGGATGTTGGCCACGAATTCCACTCCCCAGTAAAAATCGCGATTCATTCTACCAGCCGGTCGACTCGTCTTCAAGACGCGAAGCGCCGCGCGCGGAGCGGTGGCGACGGGCATGACCCGCCGTGCGCGTCCGCCGTTTTTCGCGTCTCCCCATCCGAATCCCGCCGTCGTGACGCCGCGTTACATAGAAACAACCACAGGCGGGAAGCGTAACCCGTGAATTCCATTACCACCTGAGGGGGTGGCAACGTGCTCGGCGCCATCGTCCGCTTCGTCGTATCGGCGATCGTGATCTGGCTCATGGGCCTCGTCGTGCCGGGATTCAGCGTGAACGGCTTCGTCGGCGCCATCTTCGCGGCCCTCGTGATCGCCCTTCTGGGTTGGGTCGTCGAGGCCATTTTCGGCCAGCGCATCTCGCCCTACGGGCGCGGCATCGTCGGGTTCGTCGTCGGGGCCTTGGTCATCTACATCGCGCAGTTCATCGTGCCGCACCAGTTGTCGGTGTCGTTCTTGGGGGCGCTGCTCGCCTCGCTCGTGATCGGCATCGTCGACGCGTTCGTGCCGACCCAGCTGCGCTGACGCGACGGGGCCATCGGTCGACGGGCGACTGGGGCCGCCCGGTCGCCGCCGGGGACACCCGCGCGTCATGGACGCACCCCCCGCCCCATATGCATGAGGGCGGGGGGACAACCGGTGCGCGCGTGGAGCCGTTCCATCCGGGCATTCGGGCGCAGGCTGCTCGCCTTGAGGCCACGGCGGTGGCCTTCGGCGACGGTCGTCGCCTACGCGGCGGCGGTCGCGGTCTGCGTCGCCCTGCTCTGGACGCGGCCCGGCCCGCCGCTCGCGGTCCGCGTCCTCGCGCCGCAGCGGGCGATCTCGACGGCGCCTGAGCTTCAGGATCGCCCGTATCCATGGTGGGTGGCGTTCCGCCTCAGCGATGACGCCTGGGCGCGGGTCGTGCACTGGGCGTGGCCGCTGTTTCCGGACCGGGTCCCCGGCCCGGCGGGCGGCTCGCCGTCCGGCGGCGCGTCCCGGTCCATGGAGCCGATCGTCGCGTGGTCGCCGGCGGAGCTCGCGCAGGGATTGAGCCAAGCGCTGTTGGGCTTTCGCTGGGATAGCCCGCTGAGCTGGCTCCTCGCCGACATTCCGGCTCTTGCCGACACTGTGCCGCGAGGGGCGCCCGGGGCGCCGTCCCCGGCCCCGGCGGACGAGGGCCAGCCGATCGTCGTCACCGGCCCCGACCCTGCCGTGCTCATCTACCACACGCACGCGACCGAATCGTTTCTGCCGGAGCTTCCCGACGCCACGGAACCGCAGGATGCCTTCACCACGGACCGCCGGCGCAACATGGTCCAGGTGGGCGACGCGCTCGCCGCCTCTCTGGCGGCGCTGGGCGTCAATGTCGTCCATTCTCGGGAGGAATACGATGCGGCGGGGCGCGTGGGCGCCTACGAGCGTTCCCTTGCCGGCATCGAGCCGATCCTCGCCGAATACCCGTCCCTCCGGCTAGTCATCGACCTGCACCGCGATTCCGCCGATCGCGACCGCACCGTGGCCGTGGCGGCGGGCGAGCACGTGGCGAAGGTGATGCTCGTCGTCGGCACCGATCGCCTGCTCAGCCACCCGCACTGGCGGGAGAACGCCGCCTTCGCCGCGCGCGTCGCGGCCGCCATCGAAGCGGCGCACCCGGACCTCCTCCGGAAGCCGGACGGCCAGCCGTACATGGTCGAACGGGGCCGGTACAACCAGCACGTGGCTCCGGGCGCCATCCTGATCGAGGTCGGCGGGGCCGAGAACACGCTGGCCGAGGAGGACGCGACGGCGCGGCTGCTGGCCCCCATCCTCGCGGATCTCGTGAAATCGGGCCGCGTGCCGCCGCGCCCGGCGACGCCGACCGGGCCGTCGCGCTGAAGCGCGAGCAGGGGCGCCGTCGCTCGTCCCGCAGCCATGGGACGCTCCTTCCGCGCATATGCATGCGCCGGGGAGGAGGAGGCGACATGCCGCGCGTCATCGCCGTTGGCACCGCCGTGCCGCCGCACGTCGTCACCCAGGAAGAGGCGCGCCAGGCCGCCAGCGTCGTCTTCGCCGCGTCGTTCGGCGACTTGCAGCGGCGGCTCGAC
>JADGHN010000090.1 GCA_019683875.1 Clostridia bacterium | reverse complement strand
GTCACATCAATGGCGGAGGGGGCGGGACTCGAACCCGCAAGCCCTTGCGGGCGACGGTTTTCAAGACCGTTCCGTTGCCAATTACGGTACCCCTCCGCGAACTTCCCCGGCGCCGCCACGATCGCGACGCCGTCGAGCGATTCCTATGCTACCACGTCACGATTGCGGCGCAAATTCGAGCTGTCCGCCCAGGTACGGCGCCAGCACCTCGGGCAGGCGCACCGAGCCGTCCTCGCGCTGGTAGTTTTCCAAAAGCGCCGCGAACGTCCGGCCGACGGCGAGGCCCGAACCGTTCAGCGTGTGCACGAATTGCGGCTTCGCGCCCGGCTCCGGACGGTAGCGGATGTTCGCCCGCCGGGCCTGGAAATCGCGGAAGTTCGAACACGACGAGATCTCGACGTATCGGCCGTAGCTGGGCATCCACACTTCGAGGTCGTACGTGTGGGCGGAGGCGAAGCCGAGATCGCCCGTCGACAGCGCCACGACGCGATACGGCAGGCCCAGGGCCTCGAGCACGGCGGCCGCGTGCGCCGTGAGCGTCTCCAGCTCCTTCGCGCTGTCCTCCGGCCGCACGAACTTCACGAGCTCCACCTTGTCGAACTGGTGCTGCCGGATCAGCCCCCGCGTGTCCCGTCCGGCCGCGCCCGCCTCGCTGCGGAAGCAGGGCGTGTACGCGCAGTAGTAGATCGGCAGCTGATCTGCCGAAAGGATCTCGTCGCGGTGCAGGTTCGTGACCGGCACCTCCGCCGTGGGAACGAGCCAAAGGTCGTGCCCGTCGACGCGGAACGCGTCCTCGCCGAACTTCGGCAGCTGGCCGGTCCCCGTCATGCTGGCGCTGTTGACGAGAAACGGCGGCAGCACCTCGGTGAACCCGCGCGCCGTGTGGAAGTCGAGCATGAACGCGACGAGAGCTCTCAATAGGCGGGCGCCGCGGTCGAGGAACACCGTGAAGCGCGAGCCGGTGATCTTGCCGGCGCGTTCGAAGTCGAGGAGACCGAGCGCCGGGCCCAGGTCCCAGTGCGCTTTGGGCTCGAACGGGAAGCGCGCGGGTTCCCCCCAACGACGCACTTCCACGTTCGCCGAGTCGTCCGGGCCGTCCGGCACGTCGTCGTCCGGCAGGTTCGGCAGGCGCAGGAGGAGCGATTCGATCTCGTCCTGCAGCTGCCTCTCCCGGGCTTCGAGACCGCGGATCCGCTCGGCGACGTCGCTCATGGCGGCCAGCTGCGCGGACGCGTCGCCGCCCTCGCGCTTGATGCGGCCGATCTCTTGGCTGACGCGGTTCCGTTCCGCGCGCAGGTTGTCGAGGTCGGCGACGAGCCCGCGCCACTCGGCGTCCAGCGCGAGGATGCGGTCGAGGTCCGCGGTGCTCGCGCCACGGCGTTCCAACCCGCGCCGCACGCGCGCCTCGTCCTGGCGGATGAGTTTGAGGTCGAGCACGTTCAAACCCCCTTCGTTCGGCGCGCTCCGCGGATGACGACGCTCGGATGAGACGGAGGTGCCCGCACGGGGCGGGCGCCTTCGCTGCGGACTCGCGGGCGCTACGGCCGCTGGCCGGCGATCGCCGTCAGGCCGGCGTCGAATGGCGGGCGCACGACGCCCCGCTCCGTGACGATCGCCTGGATGAGGGCGGCCGGCGTCACGTCGAACGCCGGATTCCACACATGGACGCCCTCGGCCGCCACCCGCACCCCGCCGACATGCGTCACTTCCGACGGATCCCGCTCTTCGATCGGGATGTCCGCGCCCGTGGCCGCGGAGAGGTCGACGGTGGACGACGGCGCCACCACGTAGAAGGGTACCCCGTGGTGCCGCGCGATCACGGCGAGCGCGTACGTGCCGATCTTGTTTGCGGTGTCGCCGTTGCGCGCGATGCGGTCGGCGCCGACCAGGACGGCGTCGACCTGGCCGCGCGCCATGAGGACGGCGGCCATGCTGTCGGTGACGAGCGTGGCCGGAATGCCCTCCTGCGCGAGCTCCCAGGCCGTGAGCCGCGCGCCCTGCAGGCGCGGCCGCGTCTCGCCGACCCAGACGTGGCGGAGCCGTCCAGCCGCGTGAGCCGCGCGCACCACGCCGAGGGCGGTGCCCCAGCCGGCGGTGGCCAGCGCGCCGGTGTTGCAATGAGTATACACGCGCGCGCCCTCCGGGAGGAGGGGGACGCCGTGCTCGGCCATGCGCCGGTTCGCCGCCACGTCCTCCTCATGGATGCGGCGCGCCTCGGCTTCCAGCGCGCCGGCCACCTCATCGACCCGCGCCGTCGCGCCCGGCGCGGCGAGATGCCGCGCGGCGACGCCCTCCATCCGCTCGACGGCCCAGAACAGGTTGACGGCCGTGGGCCGCGCGGCGCGCAGGCCGGCGGCCGCCTCCTCGAGCGTGCGGCGCATGGCGTCCGCTGCGGCGGCGCGGTCCGCGCCAGCGGCCACGGCGCGCGCCGCGAGCTGCGCCGCCAGGACCATTCCGTACGCCGCGGCCACGCCGATCGCCGGAGCGCCGCGCACCACCATGTCGCGGATCGCCTCCGCCACGTCCTGCCAGGTGCGGCAGGTAACGTAGCGGACTTCCCCCGGGAGCCGCCGCTGGTCCAGCAGGCGAAGGGCGTCACCCGTCCAGGCGATCGTCTCGATCACGGCCGGCCTCCCCAGGTCTCCAAAATGTAGACGTGCCGCGCCGTCGCCTCCACGAGTTCGGCGATGGCCACGGCACGTTCCAGGTCTCCCGCCCAGGTGACGACGCCGTGCCGCTCCAGGAGCAGCGCGCAACGTCCCTCCGCCGCGGCGGCCGCAGCCTCGGCCAGCTCCGCGCTGCCCGGCGGCTCGTACGAAACGAGCGGCACTTCGTGGAGCACGGCGGCCGCCTCGTCCGTCGCCATGGGCAGCGCGCGGCCCTGGAACGTCATGGCCGTCGCGTACGGGCTGTGCGTGTGGACGACGGCGCCCGCGCCGGTCCGCCGGTACAGGGCCAGGTGAAGCCTGAGCTCGGACGATGGCCGGCGCCCGTCCGCCGCCTCGCCGTCCATCGTGACGCGCACGAAGTCCTCCGGCGCGATCGTTCCCAGCGCGGCGCCCGTGGGCGTGACGAGCACGGCGTCGCCGAGCCGCATGCTGACGTTGCCGGCCGTCGCGTGGACGAGGCCCAGGCGGTCGAGGCGGTGGCAGGCGTCGGCCAGCACCCTGCGCGCCGCCGCTTCCGGCCCGCTCACCGCAGGCGGTCCCTGCCGGCGCCGGAGCCTTGGTCCTCAGGCTCTTCCGCGCACAGGCGGAGGAAGTACTGGTGCACGCGCCGGTCGTCCGTCAGCTCCGGGTGAAACGTGCCCGCGAGGAGCCGGCCCTGACGTGCCATGACGACTTGGCCGCCGTATTCGGCCAGCACCTTCACGGGCGAGCCGACCCGTTCGATGATCGGCGCGCGGATGAAGACGGCTTTCACGGGCGGCCCGGGAATCTCGGAAACGCTGACCTCCGCTTCGAAGCTTTCCCGCTGGCGGCCGTAGGCGTTGCGCTGCACGCGCATGTCCATCAGGCCCAGGCGGGGCTGGTCGCTGCCGGCGATGTCCGCCGCCAGGAGAATGGCGCCCGCGCACGTGCCGAACACGGCCATGCCCTCGCTGACGGCGTGGCGGACGGCCGGGATCAGTTCGTACTCGGCCATCAGCTTGCCGATCGTCGTGCTTTCGCCGCCGGGAATGACGAGGCCGCGCAGGCCCTCGAGGTGACGGGGCCGCTTCACGCGGACGACCTCCGCGCCGGCGGCCTCAAGCGCGCGCACGTGTTCGATGACGTCGCCCTGCAAATCAAGAACGCCGACTTTCATGACTCACCATCCGTCAAGACCGCCGTGTGCCGGACGGTCACTGGCTGCGGTCCTGCATCCGGTCCTCGGGACGCAGCGTCGCCATCTCCAGCCCGGGCATCGCCTGCCCCAGGTTGCGGCTGACCTCCGCCAGGACCTCCGGGTCGTTGTAGTGCGTCGTCGCCCGCACGATGGCGCGCGCGTACGCGGCCGGGTTCGCGGACTTGAAGATGCCGGAGCCGACGAACACGCCGTCCGCGCCCATCTGCATCATGAGCGCCGCGTCCGCCGGCGTGGCGACGCCGCCCGCGGAGAAGTTCACGACCGGCAGCCGGCCGAGCCGTTTGACCTCCCGCACCAGCTCCACCGGCGCGCCATACTCCTTCGCGATCGTGACGAGTTCCTCGTCCGGGGCCGCGACCACGCGCCGGATCTCGGCGTTGATGCGGCGGAGGTGCCGGACGGCCTCCACGATGTTGCCGGTGCCGGGCTCACCCTTCGTGCGGATCATGGCCGCTCCTTCGGCGATGCGCCGCAGCGCCTCGCCGAGGTTGCGCGCGCCGCAGACGAAGGGCACGGTGAACTCGTGCTTGTTGATGTGGAACTCCTCGTCCGCCGGCGTGAGCACTTCGCTCTCGTCGATGTAGTCGACGCCCAGCTGTTCAAGGATCTGCGCCTCGACGAAGTGCCCGATCCGGCACTTGGCCATGACCGGGATCGTCACGGCCTCCTCGATGCGCAGGATGATCTCCGGATCCGCCATGCGCGCGACGCCCCCCGCGGCGCGGATGTCCGCCGGCACGCGCTCCAGCGCCATCACCGCGACGGCGCCGGCCTCCTCCGCGATCTTCGCCTGCTCGGGCGTCGTCACGTCCATGATGACCCCGCCCTTCAGCATCTCGGCGAGGCCCTTCTTCACGCGCCAAGTTCCGCGCTCTTCAGTCACAGTCGCTTCAGGCATTGCCGTTCCCCCCTGGCTTGGAGTATGCGGGAAGCCGCGTCACTCTTCCAACATGCTGCGCTGCTCGTCCTCGCGGATGATGCGCGCGAGGGAGACGAATTCGTCGCCCGGCTCGAGGCGGATCAGCATGACGCCCTGCGTGCTGCGCCCGTGCCGCGGGATGCCGTCGACCGGCTGGCGGATGACGATGCCCTGCGCCGTCGTGAGCATGACCTCGTTCCCCGGCGAGACGGCGCGGATGGCGGCGAGCGGCCCGGTCTTCGACGTCGTGCGCATGGCGATGATGCCGCTGCCGCCGCGACCCTGGATGCGGTAATCGGTCATCGGCGTCCGCTTGCCGTAGCCGCGCGACGTCACCGTCAACAGGTCGGCCGACGGGTCGGCGATCTCCATGCCGATGACGACGTCGTCCTGCGCCAGGCGGATGCCGATCACGCCGGACGCCGCGCGGCCCATCGGGCGGATGTCGGTCTCGGGGAAGCAGATCGCCTGGCCGCCCCGCGTGGCGAGGAGGATGTGGTCGTCGCCGGTCGTGAGGCGCACGCCGATGAGCTCGTCGCCCTCGGCCAGGCTGATGGCGATGAGCCCGCTGCGGCGCACGTTCGCGAACTCGCCGAGCGACGTCTTCTTGACCTTGCCGCCGCGCGTCGCCATGACGAGAAAGCGGTCGGGGTCGAATTCCCGGACCGGCAGGACCGTGGTGATCTTCTCGCCCTGGTCCACCTGGATCAGGTTGACGATCGCCGTGCCGCGCGCCGTGCGCGAGGCCTCCGGCACCTCGAAGACGCGCAGCTGGAAGACGCGGCCGCGGTTCGTGAAGAAGAGCAGCGTCTGGTGCGTCGAGGCGACGAAGATCTGCTCCACGAAGTCCTCGTCCCTCGTGGTGATGCCCGTCACGCCGCGGCCGCCGCGCAGCTGCGTCCGGTAGGCGTCCAGGGGCGCCCGCTTGATGTACCCCGCGTGCGTGAGCAGGATCACCATGGGCGCGTCGTCGATCAGGTCCTCGGGCTCGAACTCGTCCTCCGCGGCCACGATCTGCGTGCGGCGCGCGTCGCCGAAACGATCGGCGATTTCGCGGAGCTCCTGCTTGACGACCTTGAGGACCATGGTCTCGCTGGACAGGACCGCGTTGAGGTATTCGATCTCCTTCAGCAGCTCTTCGTACTCCGCCTCGATCTTCTCGCGCTCAAGGCCGGTCAGGCGCTGCAGGCGCATGTCGAGGATGGCCTGCGCCTGCTTCTCCGACAGGACCTGGCCGTCGCCTTCCCGCGGCGCGTCCGCGCGCTCGAGGAGCCGCTCGTCGACGCCGTCCAGCCGCATGAGCCGCTGCTTCGCCTCGTCGACCGTGCGGCTGGAGCGGATGATCGCGATGACGGCGTCGATGTGGTCGAGCGCGATGCGCAACCCCTGCAGGATGTGCGCTCGCGCCTGGGCGCGATCCAGCTCGAAACGCGAGCGCCGGACGATGACTTCCTTTTGGTGGTCGACGTAGACCTGCAGCGCTTCCTTCAAGTTGAGCAGCCGTGGCCGCTGGCCGACGATCGCCAGCATGATCACGCCGAACGATTGTTGAAGCTGCGTCTCCTTGTACAGGCGGTTCAGGAGCACGTTGGGGTTGGCGTTGCGGCCGAGCTCGATCACCACGCGCAACCCGGTGCGGTCGCTCTCGTCCCTCAGGTCCGTGATGCCCTCAAGGCGCTTCTCGCGCACGAGCTCCGCGATGCGCTCGATGAGCTTCGACTTGTTGACCTGATAGGGCAGTTCGGTGACGACGATGCGGAACTTGCCGCCCTTGCCCTCCTCGATGAACGCCCGCGCGCGCAGCGTCAGCGAGCCGCGCCCGGTCTCGTAGGCCTGCCGGATCCCCTCCCGGCCGACGACCAGGGCGCCCGTGGGGAAATCCGGCCCGGGGACGTGCTCCATCAGTTTCTCGATGGTGATGTCCGGGTTGTCGATGAGGGCGATGGTCGCGTCGATCAGTTCGCGCAGGTTGTGCGGCGGGATCTTCGTCGCCATGCCGACGGCGATGCCGTCCGAACCGTTGGCGAGCAGGTTCGGGAAACGGGCCGGCAGCACGCGCGGCTCCATGTGCTCGCCGTCGAAGTTCGGTTCGAAGTCGACCGTCTCTTTGTCGATGTCGCGGAGGAGCTCCATCGCCAGGCGCGAGAGACGCGCTTCGGTGTTGTGGTTGACGAAGCCGTTCGCGACGAAGGAGTGGCAGCGGCTGTCGACACGGATCGAGTAGACAGGCTGCTCGCCCGCGTCCTCCACCCGCACGACGGGCTCGAAAAGGTAATCCGGTTCCGGAATGTCACCGGTCTTTGAAAGGCTCCGGCCGGTACGCGCGTTCAGAAGGCGCAACAGCGCCTGTCGCTTGGCCGTGGAGACGAAGCCGATCTCGGCGGCGAATCGCTGCAGGTTGCGCCATCCGGTGATGACGAGCCGCTCGCCGGCGCCCCGCCGGTCGGGCCGGAGCGCGCTCACGATCCCGAACCGCAGGAGCAG
>JADGHN010000089.1 GCA_019683875.1 Clostridia bacterium | reverse complement strand
TCATCCTGGGCTACCAGGCGTGGGCGTACTGGATCTTCCGTCGGCGCATCACGACGAGCAGCCACCTGGAGTATTGAGCGGCGGCCGGAGCGCGTGGGCTGAGCGGGTTGAAGCGCAGCACAGCGCAACCCGGGCGGGGTGGGCGCGGCCCATCCCGCCTCTTCGCATCCTTGCGGCGGCGATCCAGCCCGTGGGAAATTGGAAGAGACGACCACGTTGCCGCCGCGGAGGAGGTCCGCCCGTGCACAGCGTCGCCACGATTCTCGAACCCGGGCCCTACGCCCTGGTCGAGCATTTATGGCATGAGCTCGACGACCGCTTCGGCCTCCGGGGCATCCGCGTCACGCCCATTCCCCACTTCTCGTGGCAAATCGCCGCCGGCTACCGCTTCGACGTCGTCGAGTCCGTGCTGCGAGAGGTCGCGCGGGAAGCGAAACCCATGACGGTGCGCACGACGGGCCTTGGCGTGTTCGAGGGGGATGCGCCGGTGGTGTTCGTCGAAGTGGAGAGGACCCGCGAGCTGGAGGAACTGCACGAGGCTCTCTGGGAGCGTCTGCTGCCGCTCGCCACCTGCGCCAGCCCATACTACCGCCCGGGGGCCTGGGTGCCCCACATCACCCTGGCCCAGCACGACGTCCACCGGGAGCGGCTGCCGGCCGTGAAGGAGTTTCTCTCGAAGGTGGACCTCGCCTGGACCCTCCGCGTGGCCAACCTGGCCGTCATCGAGCAGCCGGCGGGCGAAACGGCCCGCCTGCGCGCGGTTCGACTTCGTCCAGGCGCCCCCGGCTTGAGACGTCCTGTCGAGCCTGTTCAGCCGCCAAGCGGATGTGAAGTGGGAGAGGAGCGGTTCCGATGATCCGTGACCTGAAGGAGCTGTACGGCTGGGTGCGCGGCTCGCGCGCCGTGCTGTTCGAATACCTCGAAAGCCTGCCGCCGGGCGCGTACACGAAGGAGTTGTCCGGCTTCCCATTGGGCGGGTCGATGCGCAACCTGCACGTGCACGCCGCGGACTGCTACCTGTACTGGCTTGAGCACGTGGGGCTGGAGCAGCCCCGCCGCGACCTTCGCTTCGAGGACCACCCGGACCCGGCGAGCGTGCGCGCGGCGTTCGCCGAGGTGGACGCGCTGGTGGACCGCTTCCTGGCACACTTCGCGGACAGGATCGACGAGCCGCTGCATCGGGTCCTGTCCTGGCGCCCGGAGGGGTTGACCGTCACCCCGCGCTGGCTGCTCCTCCACCCCATCACGCACGAGTTCCATCACAAGGGCCAGCTTGTCGTGATCGGCCGGCAGCTGGGACATGTGCCTCCGGAGACGGATCTGGCGTTCCCGGCGCAGGGGTGACGGCCTGCAGGGCGAGGCGACACCGAAGGCGGCGCTTCACGCTTCAGCCGCCGAACTTCGCCGTCGCCTCGCGCGCCAGAGCCTTGAAGAAGTCGCCGAGGATGAGCTTGGCGATGCCGCCCAGCACTCGCTGGCCCACGGCGGCGATGGGCCCTCCCACCTGCGCCTGGCCGCTGTACCGCACCGTGGTGCCCGCCGCGCCTTCCTCCAGCGCGACATCCAGCTCGGCTTCCACGAATCCCGGGCCGCCGCTGCCGGACAGCCGCAGGCGGTAGCGGTCAGGCGGTTGGCGGTCGACGATCTCCAGCGTCCCCTCGTACCGGCCGCGCACGGCCGCGATGCCGAGCTCCACGACGGCCTGGTACCGGTTGTCCTCAACCGGCCGCAATTCACGACATCCCGGCGTCGCCTTCTCAAGGATGGCGACGTCGTTCAACGCCTCCCACACGCGCGCCTTCGGCATGGGGATGACGATCTGGCCGGCAAGCTCCACGTTCCGCCTCCCCGGTTCCACCCGCCACTTCTGCGCAAACGCTCAGCCGGACGCCTCCGCGCGACGGTCGCCCTGGAGCTCGCTCGCCACCTTCGGGCTCAGCCCCACGGTGTTGTCGGCGAAGAGCTCTCCGTGTTTGACGCCGAGCGTCTTGATCCACCGCTGGCCCCCGGCGATGAAGCCGATGAAGGCGCCGAGCTCCACGAGTTCCGGCTCCGTGAAGTGGCGGTGCAAGTCCTCCCACATCTTATCGTCGGCGCTGTCGGGATCCCAGGTGATGGCGTCCGCGTAGCGGAGCGCGACCTTCTCCCGTTCGGTGAACGCGTCCGACTCCTCGTAATTCGACAGCTGGGACAGTTTGTCTTCGGCGACGACCTGCTGTTCGGACCGAACAGACCGTTGTTCCGCTCAGTACGAGCAGGCCAGGCTCGACGAGACACGCACGCGGATAAGCTCCTTGAGCTCGTGCTCGACGATGCCCCCCTTGAAGAGCCGCTTCCACGTGTACACGAAGGTCCGGATGACGTCCGGCTGGTGGGCGCGGATCGCCTGGATCTCCGGACGCGGCGTGCCGACGCGCCGGGCCTCCTCGATGAACTCGCGGATCTCCGGATCCTCGATGCTGTCCGGATCGACGTAGCTGATCCGGGCCATGGGCGTCCCCTCCGATCTTCGGGATAGATGCAAACGATTGCTTCGTCGCCTGTGACCGATCCCCTTCCTCCCCGTCGCGTTGAGTCCAAAAGCGTACGGGCCCGGGAGGAGATCCAGCCCCGGCGCACAAATCCTTCCGCAATAACGCAAACGATTGCATACCTGCGGAAGGGGCCTCGTCCCTCCGCGGGCGGGGAGGGCATCCGTCCGCGATGCGCGATGCGCTGGTCGCCGCCGCTATTGATCACTGGGCGCCGCGGTTCGTCGCCAACGGCGTCGACATGAACGACTTTTTCCGGATCACCTCGGCCATCTCCAGCTGGGACGAGTGGTGCGCGGCGTGGTCGGCCGCGGCCGCGGAATATGAGCGCATGGGAGAGCTTGAAGAGCGGCGCGGCCACGCGGTCACGGCCGGCGAACACTTCCTCCGTGCGTCGATCTACTACCACTTCGGCAAGTTCCTCTTCGTCCACCGCCGGGACGAGCAACGCGCGGCGCACGAGGCCACGGTCCGGGCCTTCTCGCGCGCCATGCCCCACCTCCGCCCGCGCTGCGAGCGCGTGGAGATCCCGATGGACGGCTGGTCCATGGCGGGCATCCTCCATTGGCCCGAGGGCCGCGAGCGGCCGCCGGTCGTCGTCATCTACCCCGGGCTCGACTCGGTCAAGGAGGAATTGACGTTCTACGCTCGGGACTTCGCCGCGAGGGGGATGGCCGTGCTGGCCGTGGATGGGCCGGGCCAGGGGGAGTCGGAGTGGCAGCATCCCATCGACCCGCACTACGAGCGCGTGGCCGCGGCGGTCATCGACTGGATCGAAACGCGCCCGGACCTCGACGCGACGCGCGTGGGCGCGGTCGGCGTCAGCCTGGGCGGCTTCTACGCCGCCCGCACGGCCGCGTTCGAGCCGCGGCTGAAGGCGGTCGTCGTCTGCGGGGGCGGCTACGACATTTTCGGCGAGTGGGACGCGCTGCCGGAGCTCACGCGGCGCGCATACCAGGTGCGGCAGTGGGCCGCCTCGCCCGAGGACGCGCGCGCCCGGTCGCGCCTCCTCACCTTGGACGGCGTGGCCGAGCGCATCCGCTGCCCGCTCCTCGTCATCCACGGCCGTCAGGACCGCATCGTCCCGTGGCCGCAGGCGCAGCGCATTTACGACGAGGCCGCCGGCCCCAAGGAGATCTGGATGTTCGAGGACGGCAACCACGTCTGCAACAACATCCCGACGAAGTACCGTCCCCAGATGGCCGACTGGATGGCGGACCGGCTCGCCTAGCTCCCGCCGCTCTCTCCCAGGTACAGGCGCTTGACCTCGGGATTGTCGAGGAGGGACGGTCCCGGCCCCTCCAGGCGCACCCGCCCCAACTCCAGCACGTAGCCGCGCGTCGCGTGCATGAGGCCGCGGCGCGCGTTCTGCTCCACCATCAGCACGGCGACTCCGGCCTGGCAGAGCTCGCGCACCTTTTGGAACACAAGGTCCGAAAGGCGCGGCTCCAGGCCGAGCGACGGCTCGTCCAGCAGCAGCACCTTCGGCGCGAGCATGAGCGCGCGCGCCATCTCCACGAGCTGCTGCTGCCCGCCGGAGAGGTTGCCGGCCAGGTCGTTCGCGCGTTCGACGACGATCGGAAACAGCTCCTGGACGAACGCCAGCCGTTGCCTCAAAAGCTTTGGGTCGCGGATGGAGTAGCCGCCCATCAACACGTTTTCGCGTACGGTCATGCCGGGGAACACGGTGCGCCCCTGCGCCACGTGAGAGATGCCGAGATGCAGGAGCGCCTGCGGGCTGAGCGAGCCGATCTCCCTTCCCTCGAGGCGGATGCTCCCCGAGCGCGTCGGGATGAGGCCGCTGACCGCCCGCAGGACCGTCGACTTGCCGGCCCCGTTCGGGCCGATGAGGCACACGAGCTCCCCCTTGTCGACGGCGAGGTCGACGCCGTTCAAGATGTTGCCCCCGCGGCCGTAGCCAGCCACGACCTGTTCGAGTTCCAGAAGCATCCTGCCGACCCCCGATTCCAGTGGCGTGCGGATTCTCAGGAAGCGCTTCCCTGGCTGGGCGGCGCCGAGTCGCCGAGGTAGGCTTCCAGCACGGCCGGATTGTCCTGCACCGCTTTCGGCGAGCCCTCCGCGATCTTGCTGCCCCGCGCGAGCACGATGACCGGATTGCAGAGGCTCATCACCATGGGCATGTTGTGCTCGACGATGAGGAACGTCGTGCCGCGTCGGTTCAGTTCCTTCACGAGCCCGGCCATGCGGTCGATCATCGCCGGGTTGACCCCGCCCGCCGGCTCGTCCAGCAGGATCAGCTTGGGGTCCTGCATGAGCACCTGGGCGAACTCGACGAGCTTCTGCTGCCCGTAGGACAGTTCCCCGGCCCTGCGGTGCGCGAGGCCGGCCAGCCCGACGAAGTCGAGCAGTTCCAGAGCCCGCCGGCGCTCCGCGCCGCTCACCGCGCTGCGCACGAGCGCTCGCCAGGAGAATCGGTCGAGCGGCGCCACGACGTTCTCCAGCACCGTCATGTCGCGGAACAGCCGCGTGATCTGGAACGTGCGCGCAAGCCCCCGGTGCGCACGCTCCCACCGCGGCAGGTGCTCGATCGGCTGCCCCGCGAAGACGACGCGGCCGCCGTCCGCCGGGATCATGCCGGTGATGAGGTTGAAGACGGTCGTCTTGCCGGACCCGTTCGGACCGATGAGGCCGGTGATGGTGCCCTCGCGGACGTCGAACGAGCAGTCGCGCACCGCGTGCACGCCGCCGAAGCGCTTGTTCAGCCGCTCCACGCGAAGGATCGCGTTCATGCGGGATCCCCCTCTCCCGCGGCCGCGGCCTGCGCCCGGCCGGACGCAGCCCGCACCGCCGCCGTCCTCGCCGTCCACCAGTCGCCGATGGTGGGGATGATGCCGCGCGGCAGGAACAGCACGATGAGGATCATCGCCACGCCGAACACGATGAGATGGGACTGGTTGCTGCCGAAGTAGGCGTACGATGCCTCGTTCAGCGGCTCCAGGATGAACGCGCCCAGGACCGGGCCCCACACCGTGCCCCGCCCGCCGAGCATCGCCGCGAGGACGGTCTGCACGCTGACAAGAATGCTGAACATGCCGATCGGGTCGATGAACGTGAGGTAGTACGCGTACACGCCGCCGGCGACGCCGGTCAGGAAGACGCTCGCCATGAACGCCGTCACCTTGTAGATCGTCGTGTTGATCCCGACTGCGCCCGCCTTGTCCTCGTCCTCGCGGATCGCGATCAGGCCCATGCCGAACTTCGTCCGGCGGATCCACGCCGACATCCAGAGGGACAGCGCCGCCAGCGCGAGCATGTACCAGTAGAACGGCGCCGTCTGCCACGGCTTATGGAACGGCGGCAGCGGCAGGGTGATGCCCGTGGAGCCGTTCGTCAGCCCGGACCAGTTGAGCGCCACGATCTGCATGATGAACAGGAACGCGATGGTGATGATCACGAAGGAGTGGCCGCGCGTGCGCAGCACGACGAGCCCCACCACGAGGGCGAAAAGCGCCGCCGCCACGCCGCCCAGCGGTGCGACGAGGAACGGCGAGACGTGCCACCGCACGGCGAGGATGGCCGCCGTGTACGCGCCGATCCCCAGGAACGCGCTCTGCCCCAGCGAGACGTACCCCGCGTAGCCGGCCATGATGTTCCAGCCGTTGCCGAGGACGCAGAATAGGAACGTCAGCAGGAGCATGTTCTGGTAGTACTGGTTGTGCATGACCGCCGGCAGCGCCGCAAGGAGCGCGATGCCGGCGAGCACGGCCCACGGGCCGAGTCGCCCGAGCGAGGAGGGCGCCTTCATGCCTGCACATCCTCTCGGAGCCGCGTGCCCAGGAGCCCCTGCGGCCGGATGAGGAGCACCACGAAGATGACGGCGTAGAACACGACCGTCGCCCACTTCAGCGAGATGTACGTCGACGTGAGCGTCTCCGCGACGCCGAGGATCACGGCGCCGGCGGCCGCTCCCGGCAGGCTGCCCATGCCGCCGAGCACGATGATGCCGAGCAGCCGCGAGATCCATAGGTAGTGCGAACCGGGAGCGAACGGGTAGAGTACGCTGAGGATCGCCCCGCCGACGCCCGCCGTGGCCGCGCCCAGGGCGAATGTGAAGGCCGCGACGCGGTCAGCGTCGACCCCGACGAGCTGCGCGGCCAGCCGGTTCTGCGCCGTCGCGCGGATCGCCCGGCCCGCCTTGGTCCTGGAGAGCACGAGGTACAAAAGAAGCAACACCGCCACGGCCGTGACGGAGCCGTAAACTTGCGCAGTCGGGAAGAAGAACTCGCCGACGCGGAGGGACTTGGAGAAGTAAGGCGGGGTGACCGAGCGGAAGTTCCCCGTCCAGACAAGTCCCATGATGCCTTCCAAGGTGACCGCGATGGCGAACGTCAGGAGCACCGACATGGTGGCGTGCGACCCGCGCACCCGAGCGATGAGCAGGCGGTACAGGGCGTAGCCGACCGCGAACATGACCGGCCCCATCACCCCGCTGATCCACATCGGGTCCAGGCCGGTGGCCCCCCACACCACCCACACGATGTACGCGGAAAGGATCAGCAGCGCGCCCTGGGCCACGTTGATGATTCCCATGACGCCGAAGATGAGGGTCAGCCCGGACGCCAGGAGCGCGTACACGCCGCCGATCAGCACGCCGAGCATGACCGTCTGCAAAAGCAGGTGCACGGAGGCCCTCCCCCAGTGTGCGATGGTGACCGTGGCGCGGCCCTCGCGGGGGGGGGCGGCGCCGCCCCCGCGCGCCGCCGCGGCCCGGCCCCCCGGCGGCCCCCGCGGGCCCGGGGGCGGT
>JADGHN010000088.1 GCA_019683875.1 Clostridia bacterium | reverse complement strand
ACCCTCCCGCCCGCGGACGATGCGCTGCAGCGTCGCGGCGCCCTCCTGGAACGCGTCCGCCGTGCGGCGCGCCTCCACGCCGAGCGCCACGTCGGCGTCGTGCGTCGCATCCGCGAACGCGGCGGCCGCCTTCCCGAGCGCCGCCGAGAGCCGCGTGAAGGCCCCCGCGACGTCGTCCGCAGCCTCCCGCAGGCGCGCGAGCCGCGGATCGTCCGGCGGCGTGCGGTCGATGCGGCATTCCCGGGGCTGGCCGGCCGCGGCTCCGCCGCCCAGCCACGCGGTCGCCTCCTGGAAGAGGCGGTCCACGGCCTGCGCCGCGGCGCGCGCCTGCGTCTCCACCGCGCGGAGGACGTCGCCCGCTTCGCGCTCGGACCACCGCGACCGCAGGCGTGCCACGAGCGTCGTGCGATCGCGCGGTCGGACCACCTCGCCGATGCGGCGCAGCCAGGCGTTCCGCTCGAACGCGTCCCCGAGGTGCTGCGCGGCCAGGTCCTCAAGATGATGCGCCTCGTCGACGACGAGCCGCGTGTAGGGCGGCAGCACGGCGCCGCCCGTGCGAACGTCGGAGAGCAGCAGCGCGTGGTTGACGACGAGCAGGTCGGCCGCCTCGGCGCGGCGACGGGCCGCCATGAGGAAGCAGTCCCCGTAGCGGGGACAGCGGCGCCCGGTGCAGGCGTGCTCCTCGACCGCGAGCGCCGACCACCACGTCTCCTCCGCGTCGCGCAGGTTCAGCTCGGCCCGGTCGCCGTCCCGCGTGGTCTCCAGCCAGGCGGCGACGCGCGCGTAGAAGCGGCGCTCGCCCTCGCCCAGGGCCAGCTCCCCGGCGAGAATCTCGTCCCACCGCCGGAGACAGAGGTAGTGCGTCTGCCCCTTGACGACCTGCGCTTCAAACCGCGCGGGAAGCACGGCCCGCACCACGGGCAGGTCCTTGTCGACGAGCTGGTCCTGCAACGCGAGGGTGTGCGTGGAGACGACGACGCGCTCGCCGTGCGTCGCCGCCCACGCGGCCACCGGCAGAAGGTAGGCGAGGCTCTTGCCCGTGCCCGTCCCGGCTTCGACGAGCGCCACGCCGTCCGACTCCAGCGCCCGCGCGACGCGGTCCGCCATCTCCGCCTGACCGGCCCGCCACTCGAATGCGGGCAGCGCCCGCGCGAGCGCGCCCCCGCGCGCGAACGCCGACACCACGGCCCGGCGCTCCCAGCGCCCGCCGGGCAGGAGCTCCTCGTCGGGGGCGTCGCCGCCGCGCTCGTCGCTACCCGCGGCCGTCTCGCGTTCGGCGGCAGCGCGCTCGCGCGGAGACGAGCGCGACCAGCGGACCGTCGCCTCGTCCTCCGGCGCCGGCATGCGGGCCGCGATGGACGGCGCTTCGTCGAGAAACCGCAGGAAGTCCGGATCGACGGGCTCAAGGAGCCGGCGCCACAGCTCCTTGAGCCCGGGTGGGGCGCCGGCCGCGCGCAGGACGAGCCGGCCGTACAGCCACGCCGTGGCATCGGCGTCGGCGAGCGCGTCGTGCGCGGCAAAGGCCGGGCCGCCGAGGCGCCGCACGAGTCCCGAAAGGTCGTGAACGCCGGCCGGCCAGAGGCGGCGGGCCCATTCCACCGTGTCCACCGCCGGGCCGAGCGTCCACGGGGCCGAGCCCGTCGCGGCGCGAAGGAAGGCGAGGTCGAAGGGGGCGTTGTGGGCACAGAGCACGGCGCCTTCGGCCATCCCCCGTACCCTGTCCAGCGCCTCGTCCACGGAGGGCGCGCGGCGCAATGCGTCCTCGGAGAGCCCCGTCAGGCGGAGGATGGCGAGTGGAACCGGCCGCCGCGGGCGGCACAGCTGGACGAACCGGTCGACGACGCGGCCGCGGTCCCACAGGACGGCGCCGATCTGGATGATCTCGTCCTCGGCCGGGTCGAGCCCCGTCGTCTCGACGTCCACGGCCAGAATGCGCTCAAACATGGCGTCCCTCCGGGGGACCGTCTCACGGCAGGGGCCGGCCCAGGTGTTCGACGTCGTTGACGCGCAGAACGCGGGGTTTCGCCTGGCCGCCCGCGCGCACGATGGTCAGGCTCGTGTTGTCCAGGACGAAGCGCCCGCGAAGGCGCAGGTCGAGGCCGGCGAGCGTGAAGAGCAGGGTCTTGAGCGCCGCGCCGTGCGACACGACGAGCACGCGGCGGTACGCCTGCTGAAGTACCTCGTCCGCGAACGCCGCCACCCGCCGCCGGACATCCTCGAGCGATTCCCCGCCGGTGACGCGCGTCTGCACGCCGTCGCGGCGGTACGCCTCCCATTCTTCGGGGTAGCGCTGTTGAATCTCCTCGACGGTCAGGCCCTCCCAGCGACCGTACGACATCTCCCGCAAGCGGGCGTCGAGGCGAAGCTCGATGTCGCGCCCGTCGAGAAGGATGCGGGCCGTCTCCACGGCCCGCTTCAGGTCGCTGGCATAGGCGGCGTCGAAGGCGACGCCCGCGAGGCGGCGGGCCAGGCGCCGCGCCTGCTCGCGGCCTTCCTCGTTCAGCGGAATGTCGAGGCTGCCCTGGTACCGGCCCTCGCGGTTGGACTGGGTTTCGCCGTGGCGCACGAGATACAGGAGGGTCATCGCGCCGGCACGCTCCTACAGCCCCTCCACGAGCCGGGGCACGCGCCGGGACACCTCGTGCCGGATCCGTTCCTCGTCGAGCCGCGTGCACCGCCCGCCCTCGACGACGACCTCCCCGCGCACCAGGACCATCTCCACGTCCGCGTCCTGCGTGCCGTACACGAGCGCCGACACGACGTCGTGCAGCGGCGCGAACCGCGGGGAGGAAAGGTCGACGAGGACGAGGTCCGCCTCGGCCCCCTCTTCGATGCGTCCGATCTCCGGCCAGCCGAGGACGTCGGCCCCCCCGCGCGTGCCCAGCTCCAGCGAGCGCGCCGCCGGCACCGCCGCGCCGTCGCCCGTCGAGACCTTAGCGAGCCAGGAACACAGCCGCATCTCTTCCCAGAGCCCCATCTGGTTCGTCGAGGTCGGTCCGTCGGTCCCCAGGCCCATCGGCACGCCGGCCTCCAGCATGCGGGCCACGGGAGCGATGCCGCTCGCCAGCTTCAGGTTGGACATGGGGTTGTGCGCGACACCGCCGCGCATGCGGGCGAGGATGGCGATGTCGTCGTCCGACACGTGCACGCAGTGCGCCGCCAGCACGGGCCGCTCAAAGAGGCCGATGTCCGCCATCATCCGGATCGGCGTGCAGCCGTGCTGCGCCTTGTAGCGTTCCACTTCCACGCGCGTCTCGTGCAGGTGGATGTGGATGGCGCAGTCCAGCTCCCGCGAGGCGTCGATGATCTCCTTCAGATACTCGACGGAGCATGTGTACGGCGCGTGCGGCCCGAGCATGGCGCGGATGCGGCCGTCCGCCCCGCCGTGCCAACGGCGGAAGAAGTCCACCCCGGCGCGCAGGCGGCGCTCGCCGCCCCCGTCCGCGTCCAGGAGGCCGACGCACAGCACGCCGCGCATGCCGCTCTCCTCCACGGCGCGCGCGACCTCGTCCTCGAAGAAGTACATGTCGGCGAACGTGGTGGTCCCCGCCCGCAGGAGCTCCGCGAGGCAGAGCAGCGTGCCCCAGTACACGTCCTCCGCCGTGAGCCGGGCCTCGGCCGGCCAGATCTTCGTCTCCAGCCACGGCATGAGGTTCATGTCGTCGGCCCAGCCGCGGAAGAGCGTCATCGCCGCGTGGTTGTGCAGGTTGACGTGACCCGGCACGAGCGCCTTGTCCGGCCCGCGCACGACGCGCGCCCCCGCGGGCTTCTCGACCGGCTCGCCCGCCGCTGCGACGCGCACGATGCGGCCGCCGGCCACGACCACCGTGCCGCCGTGGATGACGCCGCGCGAGGTGGCCGTGACGACGTCGACGTTCTCGAACACGATGGGCGTCGATCGAGGACTCATTCGTGGCTCCACGAGTTCAGGTACTCTCGCTGCGCGTCCGACAGCTCGTCGAGGCCCGCGCCGGCGGCGGCCAGCCGCAGGCGCGCCACCTCTTCGTCGATTTCCCGCGGCACTTCGACGAGGTGCGGTCCCAGCCGTCCCGACTCCCGGTGCACGTACCGCAGGGCGAGCGCCTGCAGCGCGAATGTCATGTCCATGATCTCCGCCGGGTGCCCGTCCGCCGCCGCCAGGTTCACGAGGCGCCCCTCCGCGAGGAGGTACAGCCGCCGCCCGTCCGGCATCCGGTAGGCGCGGACGTTGGCGCGGGCCTCGTACACTTCCGCGGCGAGCTCGGCGAGGGCCGGCAGGTCGATCTCTACGTCGAAGTGGCCGGCGTTGGCGAGGATGGCCCCGTCCTTCATCCGCTCGAAGTGGCGGCGGGTCAGCACCGCGCGGTTGCCGGTCGTCGTGACGAAGATGTCGCCGACGGCGGCCGCCTCCTCGCCCGTCATCACCTCGCACCCGTCCAGCAGCGCGACGTTCGCGGCGAACGGATCGACCTCCACGGCCACGACGCGCGCGCCCAGCCCCTGCGCGCGGCGGGCGACGCCGCGGCCGCACCACCCGTACCCGACGACGACGACCGTCTTGCCCGCGACGAGGAGGTTCGTCGTGCGCATGATGCCGTCCCACACGGACTGCCCGGTGCCGTGCTGGTTGTCCATGAGGTACTTCATGCGGGCGTTGTTCACGCCGACCATCGGGAAGCTCAGCCGGCCCTCGCGGTCCATGGCGGCGAGGCGCAGGATGCCGGTCGTCGTCTCCTCGCAGCCGCCGCGCACGCCGCCGAGCCGGTCGCGCCGCTCCGTGTGCAGGCGGGCGACGAGGTCGCCCCCGTCATCGATCAGCAGCGTCGGTCCGGCGTCCAGCACCCGGTCGAGGAAGGACCGGTACTCCTGCGGTGTGCAGCCGTGCCAGCTGTGCACCTCGACGCCGAGAGAGGCCAGGCCCGCCGCCACGTCGTCCTGCGTGGAGAGGGGGTTCGAGCCCGTGATGACGACGCGCGCGCCCGCATCCTGCACGGCGAGCGCGAGGTTCGCCGTCTTCGCCTCCAGGTGCAGGCAGATGGCGACCGTCTCGCCGGCGAGCGGCCGCTCCGACCGGAAGCGTTCCCGGATCTGCGCCAGCACCGGCATGTGGGCCTCCGCCCACTCGATCTTGCGCCGGCCCTCGGCGGCCCACTCGGGGTGGCGAAGGGTGCTGCGCTCGATCGCGCTCATCGCTTGCCCTCCTCCCGGGCCGGGAGCCCGTGCACTTCCGGCAGGACGGCGCAGCCGCAGCGCTCGCTCGTGGGGGGGATCCTCGGCAGCGTGTCCATGATGAGCCGCCGCAGGTTGGCGACGTTGCGGTTCATGACCTCGACCACCTCGCTGTGCGTCAGCGGCGTGGGGCTGAGACCGGCGGCCAGGTTGACGACCATCGCCACGACGCTGTAGCACAGCCCCAGCTCCCGCGCCAGCACGACCTCCGGCACGCCGGTCATGCCGACGACGTCGCCGCCCAGCTGTGCGAACATGCGGATCTCGGCGGCCGACTCGAAGCGGGGACCCTCCGTGCAGACGTACACGCCGCCGTTCTTCACGTGCACGCCCGCGGCCCGGCCGCTCTCCTCCAGCAGCCCACGCAGTTCCGGGCAGTAGGGATTCGTGACGTCGACGTGCACGACGCCCTGCTCGCCGCCCTCGTAGAAGGTCATGGGGCGGCTCTTCGTGAAGTCGAGAAACTGGTCGCAGAGGACCATCGAGCCGGGGCCGAGCTCGCGGCGCAGAGACCCGACGGCCGCGGTGGCGATCACGCGCTCCACGCCCAGCGCCTTGAGCGCCCAGACGTTGGCCCGATAGTTCACGCGGTGCGGTGGAAACGCGTGGCCGGCGCCGTGCCGGTTCATGAAGACGACGTCCTCGCCGCGGTACCTGCCGATCACGACGTGCGCGTCGCCGTACGGCGTCGCGACCGTTTCCTCCCGCAGGTCCGTGAGAATGTCCGGGTCGTACACCCCGGTGCCTCCGATGATGCCGAGCCGCATGACATGCCTCCTCAGATACGGCGCCGCGCGGACGGGTCCGGCGTCCGCACGGCGTCCTCACGGTTGCAGGCGGCCGACAGGCTACGGACGGGGCGGCCCACCCTCGGCGTCCGCCGGCCGCGGCTCGCGGTCTTTCGGGCCGCCCGCCTGGCCGACCTCCCGCATGATGCGCAGCAGCTTTTCGAGCGACGATTGCAGAACAGCCCGCTCCTCCGCTTCCATGTGGGCGAGGACGGACTCCAGGTAGGCGCGGCGCTCGTCGATGACTTCCTCGATCAAGCGGCGGCCCTTGTCGAGGACGGTGAGGCGGACGAGGCGGCGGTCGACGGGGTCGCGCTCCCGCCGCACGAACCCGGCCCTCTCCATCCGCTGCACCAGATCGGTGACCGTGCTGGAAGCCAGGTAGAGCCGCTGGCACAGGTCGCCCATCGTCAGCTGGTCGTTGTGGACGAGGATCTGGAGGGCGTCGAACTGCGGCGGGGTGATGTCGAAGCGATCGAGGATGCGCCGCCCGTGCTGCCGCACGAGGAACGCGGTGCGGCGCAGCAGCAGCTCGATCGCTTCGACGTCCGGCGCGAACCGTCCCTCGGCCATCCGCTCACCGTCCTTTGGCGGGCACCTACTTCGACTGGCCGAAGGCCCAATCCTCGTCGGCGCGGGACCACGTCACGAGTTCGTCCGGACGGAACCAGATGGCGAGCTCACGGGCGGCGGACTCCGGCGAATCGGAGCCGTGCACCAGGTTGTATTGGATGTCGAGGGCGTAGTCGGCCCGCAGCGTCCCCGGTGCCGCCTGCAGGGGATTCGTGGCACCCATGGTCTGGCGGACGGCGTCCACCGCGTGCGGCCCTTCCCACGCCATGGCCACCACCGGGCTCGAGGTGATGAAGTCGATCAGCGCGGGAAAGAACGGCCGGTCCTTGAGCGGTTCGTAGTGGCGCTCGGCCGTGGCCCGGTCCACGCGCAGCATCTTGAGGCCGATGAGGCGCAGGCCGCGCTGTTCAAGGCGGTGGATGACCGTCCCCACGAGGCCGCGCTGCACGCCGTCGGGCTTGACGAGAACAAGCGTGCGCTCCATCGTTTCGCTCCTTTCGTGGTCAACCCTCTGGCAATGTACCGGTTCGCGGCCCCCGGCGCAACGGCCCGCCGAACCCGCCGGCGGCCCGGTCCGCCTGGGCGGCTTCGGTCGCGAGCAGGGCCAGCAGCGGCGTGGCGGCCCACACCGATGCGGTGGCCGCGGCCACCACGCCCGAGTCGTTGAAGACGAGGGCCAGCACCGACGCCACGGCCACAGCGGCCAACCCTTTCGCCAGATGGCGATGGCGGCGGAGGACGCCGTCGACGGGCGCCGGCGGGCGGAAACAGAACCAGAAGTAGACCGCGAGGGACACGA